>JBAXWO010000148.1:0-6419 GCA_037128375.1 bacterium | reverse complement strand
CACCGCGTTTGAAGCGCTGGCCAGGAGGATATCGTTGGCATTGATGCCGCCGACTCCGCTCATGATAATGTTGACCGATACCTTGTCACTCTTGATCTGCTTCAGTGAATGCGCGATGGCCTCGAGAGAGCCCTGGACGTCGGTCTTGATGATGAGATTCAACTCGACCTGGTCGTTTTCCTTAAGCTTGTCGAAAATATTGGCGAGCGACGCACGCCGGGGGGTCGAGGCGTTCGCTATCTTCGCGCTGGCCTGCCGTTCTTCGGCGATGGCGCGGCCGGTCTTATCGTTGGCCACGACTTCAAAGGCGGCGCCCGCGTCGGGGACCCCGGGGAGCCCGAGACACTTCACGGGTGTGGCGGGGCCGGCCGATTGGAGTTTCTTGCCGTGGTCGTCGATGAGGGCACGGACCCGTCCGCAGTGGGGACCGCAGAGGATGGTGTCGCCGACATTCAGCGTGCCGTTGGAGACGAGCAGGTTGGCGGTGGGGCCCATGCCGGACTCAAGCTGCGACTCAATCACAAAGCCCGTCGCCGGTTTACCCGGATTGGCCTTCAACTCCAGGACTTCCGCCTGCAGCAGAATCATATCGATGAGTTCGGGGACCCCCTGGCCAGTCAGGGCGCTGACCGGGCAGCAGATGGTGCTGCCGCCCCAGTCCTCCGGGGTCAACCCCGTTGCCGCCAACTGCTGTTTGACGCGGTCCGGATTGGCGCCGGGAAGATCGATCTTGTTGAGGGCCACCATGATCGGCACCTTGGCGGCTTGCGCGTGTTTGATGGCCTCCTGCGTCTGCGGCATGATGCCGTCCTGGGCATCGATGACAATGATGGCAATATCCGTCATGGTCGCGCCGCGGGCGCGCATGGCGGTAAACGCCTCATGTCCCGGCGTGTCCAGCAACGTGATCCTTTTCTTGCCCTGACCGACGGTCGAAGCCCCGATGTGCTGGGTAATGCCGCCGGCCTCGCCCTTGGCCACGGAGGTATTCCGGATGCAGTCCAGAAGCGACGTCTTGCCATGGTCGACGTGGCCGAGAACCGTAACGACGGGGGGGCGCAACAACTCGACGATGGCGCGTTCCTTGGCGACTTCTGCTTCTTTCGTCTCTTTCTTGATCGGGAGCGGCTTATGTTCGGGCTTCTTCTCGCGCTCCACGGTATAGCCGTGTTTCTCCGCGACGCGGGCGGCATCCTTGATCTCAATGCTTTCGCTGATGGAAGCCAGAACATTCAAGCGCATCAGTTCGGCGATGAGCTGATTGGGGCGAACCCCGAGAACCCCGGCAAGTTCGCGAACGACAATCGGGCCCTTCAGAATGATGAGCTTGTCGTTCACGGCGGGCTCAGGGGCGGCGGGGGCAACCGGTTGGGCGGGTGCCGGCACGGCCGCGACTTCCGGCGCGCGCGGCGGGGCGGACGGAGCGGACGGGGGCGCCGGCTGAACCGCGGTTGGTGTCGGGGCGGCTGGTTTGGGCGCCTCGACCGCGACCGCCGGGCCGGGCTTCCCGGGCATGGCCTCGCGTACTTTTGCCACGGCGTCCGGTTCCAAGGCACTCATGTGGTTCTTGGCCTGTATGCCCAGGGTCGACAACTTTTCCAACAGATCCTTACTGTTGGTACCGAATTCTTTGGCTAACTCATGCACTCTCATGGATCGGACCGGCCTTTTCCTGTTCGTGCTGCTGCACTGCCGCGGCGGACTCGAAAATCGCCTTGGCCGTTTCCCCGTCAAACTCACCCGTGGCCTCGAGGTCAGCCACGTCGGCGGCCAGGATACCCTCAATGTTCAGGAAGCCGGCCTGCACCAGCTTCTCAGCGCGTTCCCGCCCGATTCCGGGAACCCCGGCAAGCAGTTCGACCGCGCGGGCCACCTTTTCCTCGAAGGTCACATTGCCTTCGTCCTTCTGCACATCGATTTTCCATCCAAGCAGTTTGGATGACAAGCGCACATTCTGCCCGCGTTTGCCGATGGCGAGCGAGAGCTGATCGGCCTCGGTCGTCACATGCACCATGTTCGGCCGATCGGGATCGATCTCGACCTTGGAGAGTTTGGCGGGAGACAGCGCGTTGGTCACGTAGGTCTTGATGTCGTCGCTCCATCGGACGATGTCGATCTTCTCGCCTGAGAGCTCGCGGACGATATTCTTGACGCGAACCCCGCGCATGCCCACGCACGCTCCGACCGGATCCACCTTGGAATCGTGCGAGATCACGGCGATTTTGGAGCGGAAACCGGCCTCGCGGGCGATACCCTTGATTTCCACCGTCTCGTCCGAAATCTCCGCCACCTCGAGTTCGAAGAGGCGCCGGACGAAGTCCGGATGACTGCGCGAGAGCACGATGCTGGGCCCCGCCGCTCCATCCTGAACCGCGAGCACGATGGCGCGAATCTGGTCGCCCACCTGATAGATTTCCGTGGTAATCCGTTCCTTGGAGGGCATGATGGCCTCGGCACGGCCGAGGTCCACAACGATGTCGCTCCGCTCGAAACGGCGGATGGTGCCACTGACAATATCCCCGACGCGATCCCGGTATTCCTCGAAGACGATGGTCCGCTCGGCCTGACGGATTTTTTGCAGAATGGCCTGTTTGGCCGTCTGGGCGGCGATACGCCCGAAATTCTGCGGGGTGACCTCAATTTCGATCGTGTCGCCGATGGCGACCGTCGGTTTGATTCGGCGAGCCTCATGCAGGCTGATTTCGTCGTGTTTTGAGGCGACCGTTTCGACCACATCAACCGTGGCGAACGCCTTGATGTCACACGTCTTACGATCCATTTTGATCCGTAGTTCCTTGGCGGGCCCGACGCTCTTGCGGGAAGCTGAAAGAACGGCGTTTTCGACCATGACAAACAAGGTTTCCCGGTCAATGCCGCGCTCTTTTTCCAAGTAACTCAGTACCGCTGCTAATTCGCCATTCATGGTGCATCCTCTGGAGGCGACCCCAATTTGGGGTTACGTCTATACATAAAAGAGTGGGATGTACCCACTCTGTACGCGACACGCTCTCCGACTAAGCCAGCAATATAGTGCGGCAGAAGCAAAGGGTCAAGCGGTATGATGGTCGAATTTGGCGCGCTGTTGTGGGACTAGGCGAGGGGATGCGCCGTGGAGTCGCTTGCATCACCCCGGCAAATCTGTTACTTAGGGGCCAGTTTTGAAACCAAGACCGTAGGAAGCCGCCGGTGAGCGGCCACCCAAGCGAGGGATTTATGGAACAGAGTGAGAAAAGGCAGATTCGTTGGTATGAGATTGTCTATGTCCTGGTGCTGATTGCCCTGCTGGGCTTCGGCGTGATGGTCATGAACCCCCACAAGGTCGCCATTCTGGATGTTGACAGGGTGTTCAAGGAGCTGGGCCTGCCCCAGAAGATCGAGAAGGATCGCGCCAAACTCGACGCTTATGTGCGGGGAACGTCTCTGCTCCAGGCCTATAATACCCGGATGAACAGCCTGAAGGAGAAGCTGGATGCCGCGAAGACCCAGGTGGAGAAGGATAAGATTCAGGGCCAGGTCAAGGCCGCCCATGAACAGTTCCAGTCGACAGTCGCCCCTATTCAGAGCGCACTCCAGTCCTACGAATCGAATGTAGTGGCCACGTTCCGGCGCCGTCTGCAGCCCTTTGTAGCCAAGGTGGCCCAGAAGCGCCGGGCGGATATCGTCATGGTTGCCGCACCGAACATGCTGTATGTGCGGAACAAGGCGGATATAACGGACGATGTCATTGCCGCGGGGAAGTCCTTCTTTGAGAAGGAGATGCCGCTGATCGATCCGGCCCTGAATGGTGCAAAGCCGGCGCCTCTCAATAAGTAGATCCGGCCGGAAAGCCTCCCCGGGGGCGCCCATGCAACGCCACAGCCGCAGTAAGGGGAAGCAAAGGCTTCTCGGCAGTCACCAGAAATGCTGGATCTGGGGCCGGAATGCCGTGATCGAAACGCTGGTGGCGGGTCGCTGGCCGATTCTGGATCTGTATCTGTCGTCAGCCCTTTCGCCCGACCAGCATGGGGCGGCCGCCGCGCTGGCGGCGAAATTGGGGCTGACGCCCCTGACCGATGACTCCGATGCGCTGACCCGCTTGTGTCACACGGCGGAGCATCAGGGGTACCTGGCCCGCATGACCGATTTTCCCTATAGTGACGAAGAGAGTGTATGTACCAGTCTGCCTCCAGCCCCGCTCTGTGTCATTCTGGATGGCCTGCAGGACCCCTTTAATTTCGGGGCCATCGTACGGTCGGCCGAGGTCTTTGGAGTGGACGCCCTGTTCATCGCCGAGGCCGGGCAGGTGGGCGTGACCAGTATGGTCGTGCGAAGTTCAGCCGGGGCGGTGAACCGGCTGCCGATTGTCAGGGTGATGGAGTTGGAGGGGATGGCCCGGCGGATGAAGGAGCGCGGATGGTGTCTGATGGCGGCCAGTGAAAAGGCGGACACGGTCCTGAAGAATCAGGATTTTACCGGTGGGTCGGTGGTGATTGTGGGGAATGAGGGGATCGGCATCCGCCCCGGTCTACTGGCGCTTTGCGACGTCAGGGTCAGAATTCCTCAGGTCGGGCGGATCGGTTCGTTGAATGCCGCGGCAGCCGCCTCGGTGTTCTTTTATGAAGCGCGCCGGCAGCGGGATACGTGAGGCGGATGCCGGGTTTTTCAGATCCGCATGAACGGATTGGTTTTCTTCTCCTGCCCGATCGTTGTCCGGGGACCATGACCGGAATAGACGTCGGTATTATCCGGCAATTGCGCCAGGCGGGCCAGGGATTGATAAAGGGCGTGATCATTGCCGCCGGGAAAGTCCGTGCGTCCGACTGATCCGGCAAAGAGGGTGTCGCCCGTAAAGACCGCTTTCTCGCGGGGAAAGTAAAAGCAGACGCATCCCGGTGAATGACCCGGCGTCGCGAGCACCTGATAGTGCAGTCCGAAGTCGGTCCACTCCTGATCGTCGGTGAAGGAACGCAGAAGATTCCCTGGTCGTTCCGGCGTCTCGTACCACGGCGGCATCTGGTTGCCGGCTCCGAATGCCCATTTTGCATCGGCCGGATGAATGCCGACAGGGGCGGGGAATCTGCGCTCCAGGGCAGCCAGCGCGGAGATATGATCCATGTGTCCGTGCGTGATCAGGTAGGCCGCCACGATGAGCCGGTTATCCAGGATGGCCCGCTCGATCTGCTCAGGGTCATCGCCGGGATCAATGACGAGGGTGTGACGGTCGTCGTCGGAGACCAGGTGGCAATTCGCTGCGAAGTTACCGACAGCCAGGGTTCTGATGTTCATGAGAATTTCCCGGGTGTGTGGCTGACCTGTTTTCAAACCGGGGGAGCGTCGAGACTCATCTCCGTCTCGGTTCGGTCCGACAGGTTCTTGATCCGAACCGTTCCGCGGGCCAGGTCATCCGGTCCGATCAGGATGGCGCGCCGGAATCCACTTTTGCCGACGCGGCTGAAAAAGGCCTTGGGTTTCTCGGGGTGCAGCCCGACATCCACGTTGACACCCGACTCGCGCAGGATTCGCGCGACCCGCAGCGCGACCAGACGCTGGGCGTCATCCATGAACGTCACCGCCACATCACGCTGTGCGGAGGGGTGGGGGAGAATGCCCTTGTCGGCGAGGAGTTCGGCGATGACAACGTCGCCGAAGCCGAGCCCGACGGCCGTGGCCGGCTTGCCGCCGATGTCGCCGAGGAGGTTGTCGTACCGTCCGCCGCCAAAGATGGCGCGGAGACTATGGGCGGTATCGAATCCCTCGAACACGATGCCGGTATAGTAACCGAGCCCGCGGATGACGGAGATGTCGAACACCACCATGTCGGCGGCGCCATAGTGCCTCATCAGGTCGAAAAACTCCAGCAGACGGTCCAGGGCCGGGGTGCGTTCCCCCAGCGCCGCCGCCAGTTCGTCCAGCGTCTTCAGGTTGAGGAGGGTGAACACGGAATCAATATGCGCCTGGTCGAGCCCGTTGATCTTGAGGAGCCCGGCAATTTCCTCGTCGGGCAGTTTTCCGCGCTTATCCAGCGCCAGGAAGGTGGCGGCGTGGTGATCTCCGGGGATGCCGAGCTTCAGCAGGAGGTCGGCCAGCACCCCGCGGCTGTTGACGTGCACCTTGACGTCGGCTGGGTTCAGGCCGAGAAGCCTGAGGGCCTGGACCGCTGTCGCCATCACCTCGGCCTCCGCCAGCACCGACGGCTCTCCGACGATGTCGAGGTTCCACTGGTAGTGCTCGCGTTTGCGTCCGCGTGTCATACGTTCGTAGCGGAAACACTGGGCGATGGTGAACCACTTGAGGGGCAGGGCAAGTTCGTGTTGCCTGGCGGCGATCATGCGGGCGAGGGTGGGGGTCATCTCGGCGCGCAGGGCGAGATCGCGATCGCTCTTGTCCTTGAAGGTGTAGATCTGGTCGACGATTTCCTCGCCGCCCTTGCGTTTCAGGAG
>JBAXWO010000147.1:0-6424 GCA_037128375.1 bacterium | reverse complement strand
TGCTTCTGGGCCATCCGGGCTAGCTCCTCGGCCTCCAATTCGGCGGCTTCACCAATCCGGTACTGGGCTTCCCCCTTCGCCTCGGACCGCTGCAGCGACAGCACCTGGGTGAACATGGCGACCGCGGCCTTGAAGTCCTTGTTCTCCATATGAACGCGACCCATCCCCATCAAGGCCTCGTCCACAATGGGCGAGTCGGGGTAGAGCTTGTTGAAGGTGCTGCACACGGTCATCGCATTGGCGAAGTCGTCGGCCGCTATGTACAACTCCCACGTCACCTTAAACGCCTCCTGAACCATCGCCGAAGGGACGCTCCCGGTGAGTTTCATCACGTCCATGCTTCGATCCAGTCCGGCCACCACTTTCTCCTTGGCGCCTTTCACCAAACCGACAGATCGGAAGATGCGGGCCAGTTCGAGATAGGCCGTGGCTTCGACCAGGTTCTTCTTGGCCAGAATCAGGGGATCGCTCACGTAGTCGTTATTCGCGATCGGCCGGCTGTCCACATGCCCCAGCACGGGCACCGAGACGGTGATCGTGCGCGGCACCGGTCCGTCAATGTTCATGGTGTCGGTGTAGGAGGCCATCAGTTCGTCGCCATCCTGGCACGTCAGGATGTCGTCGCTCAGATTGGGAGCTTCGCTCGCACGCGGCCCCGCCACCCGGAACTTGCCCACGAATCGGCCGGTGTGCACCGGCGTATTGGCGCCCTGCTCGGTCATGGTCACCCGCACCTGATCGCGCGTGATGTACTCCACGGCTGCCGAACCCTGTTTAAGCTCCAAGACCGCCTGATCGTCCGACTCTTTCTTGTATCGGGACACCACCGTCACCTCGGTCTTGTCGGCCACGTCGGAAACGTCCAGGTCCGCATCCTGTAGCAGCATGAAGGACCAGTCGTCCTGATAGGCCGCCACAGCCGCGGACTCGTAATCCCCCAGCGTGAGCGCGAGCGACGCGGTGGACACCGCCTTGACCAGGTTACTCCGGGATATGTTCGCCGTGCCACTTTCCGTCCCCTCGTCAACGTAGGTGCTCACTATGGCATCGCCACAGAGAAGCTGCAGAACGCCGTCCCCCGGCTTCGGCAGCCCGACGGTCGTCTGCAGCGAGCCGATCATCACCTCGCCGCCGGAAGCCAGGGAAATCATCTCGATCTGCTCGCGGTCGCCATGCGACGTCTGCACCAAAACTTGCGGCTGGCGGCCCAAGCGGGCCAGCAGCGGGAGGTCACGGTCCTCTATCCGCATATAAAAACGCCGGCCGATTTCCATGTACTCGGCCGCGGGACTATCCGGGTCGACGAACGTCCCCACCATGCCCAGCGTTTCGATGGCCTTGCTCCAGTTCTTCTGAACAAAGTGGCACATCCCGATATAGTAATAGGCCTGATTGGCCCAAACGGTGCCGGAATAGTTCGCCGTGATCTTGCGGAGTACCGGGAAGGCTTCGCCGAACTGGCGCATCTGGAAGTAGGCCACGCCGGTCATGTACAGCGACTCCAGATACCATTCCTTCTCGTCGCCATTGAGCACCTTGCCCGGCTGATTCAACGCCTTGAGCCGGCCCAGCAGCGGAATCGCCTTGTTCTGTTCGCGGGCGGCGAGGTAGTGGCGGCCGAGTTCCAGGGCCGCCGGATAAACCGAACGGGAACTCGGATACTGCTCCAGAATGGATTCGAGCATCCGAACACCTCGCTCGGTCTCCTTGGCCTGCATCAGTTCCATGGCCGCGTCGAGGCGCCGGCGCGCTTCGATGGATGTCGTTCCTTCCGCGTCGCCCGGGGCGGCGCCGGAGGCCACCTTGCGTTCGCGCACGGCCTGTGCCGGCGCCACGAACATCGCGACCACCGCCAACCCGAACGCCGCCATTTTCCACATTGATTTACTCTGCATGAACGCCGCCTTTTGTTAGTATGCCCATCGCCTGCAATCGCTGGTGAGCCGTGCTCGACTCCCCGCTCTTTGGATACTTCTCCAGAACGCCCCGCAACTCCGCCACGCATAGAGCCCGCTTGCCCGCCCCTTCATACACATCCGCAATCTTCAGGCTCGCCCGGGACTTTTCGTTCACGAAGAATTTTTCAATCTCGCGCAACTGAGTTACGGCCGCATCCGTCCGCCCGAGTGCGACGTAGCAGTCGGCGATCGCATAGAAATTCTTGGGCGGATCGTCGCTCATCATATACGCCTCGATGGCCTCCCGATATTTCCCGATCCCGCGCAACAGGTCCGCCTTCAACCAATAGGCTTCCTTGGCATAGGCCGGCACGAGAACGCAGTAATCGGCGAGCGGCAGGCCAAACTCCGCCTCTTTCTTCCCTCCCCCTTTGGCCCATAACCTCAGTTCCTCCATTCGGGCGCGATCCACATCCTTCATTCGGTGGAACATATCCACCGCGAGTTCTCGCGCAAACTCAAACTCAAAGAGTCGGATACCCACGTCGCATTTCTCTTTGTCATCCATCGCGTCAAAGTGCAGCTTGAAATACGTGGACTTGCCCATCTCGGGAAACTGAAGGATCACTGTGAAAAGCAGCGCCTTGATGGCGCTGTTCTGCATCTTCGGAAAAATCAGCTTGGAGTAGTACTCCTCCACCTTCTTCTTGTCTCCTATATAAAGGCCGATCCACTTCACGATGCGACCGTAGTCCGCCGGCTTCTGGTACGCGGCGAACTGCTCATCCAGCCGCTTGACCCACATATCGGACTTGCCGTTATAAGCCAGGCGGAGACCCGCCGCCTGAATCTGGAAGTCGTCGTTCGTCGGCTGTGTGCCCTCCATCACGCCGGCCCAGTAACCGCAGAAATCTTTTCGCTTCGCCTCCGTGTCAAGAGTCCGGTTGTCATGCCCGTAACGCCCCACCTGCTCGCTGACGACACTCCAGAAGTAATCCTCCTCCGCGCCCCGGTACTCGCCCGGACGCCGTCCGAAGCCCTTGAGCGTCGTGCAGGCCTCGCGCAACACCTTGACGTTGGGACGCACCGCAACATGGATGCGCAACAACTCCCCCATCGCCCGCCACGCCGCATCCCAGTTAGGGTCGCGAAAATCCACGGCAATCTGAAGATAGTACTTGGCCGCGTTTTCCACCTCGCCCTGCTCCAGCAGGCGCCCCGCGAGCGCGTTGAGCGCATACGCCGCGATCGGGTGCTTCCGGTAGTCCTTGTCGTCGGCGAGTTCCTTCCAGGTCTTGAGCGCCACCTCTCTATTGCCGTTATCCAACTGGCATTCGCCGATATAGAACAGGGCCGGCGCCGCGTACGCGACCCGATCGGGGAAGTAGTCCATGAGGTCGTTGTAAATCTTGATCGCCTCGCCGCGCTTCAGGTCATTCTGCATCGAGCGCCCCTTGCGCAAGATGGCGTAAGGAACGGCGATCGAACGGGAAAACTCCTTGCTGAAAGCTTCGTACTGTACGACGGCCTCGCGATACCGCCTTTCCCTGAAGCTCGTGTCCGCCTCGTTGAGTCGGCGGATCTCGAACGCGTCCAACCGCTTGCCGTCTGCGTCGACAAGGTTGACCTCCGTCTCCCATTCGGCTCCCGCCTTGCAGGCAAACAGTCCGGCGAGCAGCGCCACCAGCGATAGCCGCCGCAAAATACCGTATGCTATGTTCACCGACCGTCTCATTGCACACCTTTGACTGAAACTACCCTTCTAGTGGCGCAGACACGCCCCGTCAAGCGTCATCGTGAGCGGCTACCATTGCGTCGCACGATTACCAGTGAGCAAAACGTATGCCAAACCCCTAAGACGGCGTCCAACCCTCGCAACGCTCATAATCTTAACAAACTGTGACATACACTCGGTGAATCAGCTTCATTGAACTGCATACTATCGTGCACACATCGCGCATTCCTGCTGCATTTCGTATGCAGGCCCCGCCATACTCACCTTAACCCCGGACGCTATGACGCTGCACCATTCCCCGATAGCCTGCGACAAAATGTGAGGGGCAGGCTAGTTACGCGGTATCACGTTGTAAAGACCAAAAGCGCTCCGGCGTTCATCTTGACGCCTCCGCCCCTCTTCACCTAGTCTTCCCCTTTAAAGCAAGTCAGGAAAGAGAGGACGGAAATCATGAAGCTGAAATTCAACCGTTATTTCTACATCACCGCCGCCTGCGTCGCGCTGCTCCTGGCGGGAGCGGGCACGCTGATCGGATGGAGGATACACCAGCACAACAAGAAAAAGGCCGCGCAGTCACAACTCTTCGCGACGGAGGTCAGCGCCGAGGTGATGGCGTTGCTGCAGCAGTACGCGTTGGGGGCGGGGGCTGCGCGGATTGACAACGATGGACGCTACGCAACGGTCGAGGAATTGTTGGCCCGGGGCTTCCTGAAGCCGGAATTTGCCCAAGTTATGGAGACGCATCCATCGCGCAAGCCCTGCGGCGATTATGTTGTCGTGGAAATCCAGAAGGACGAGAAGGACGAACCGATCGACCGCCGGAAGTACGCCGGGATTTGCCTCTACTCGCCCGTCGACAAGAAGAAACCGCTCCTGCTGGTCCTGATGGACGCGAACGATTCCACGGATGGACGGCTCTACCAGGCGCTGCCCGGCGCCCCAACAGAGCCGTTTCGCCGATGGCCCTCCGCCAGGGAACTTGACGAGAATTTCGATGTGATGGAGAGAAAGATATCGAACAGCCTCGACGATACAACATTGGATATCTGATGACCCACTGCCGCCGGCATTGAACTGACGGATCAGAACTGCCGGTTCAGACGGAATGGCATTGCAGCCCCGATCGCAAACCGATATACATTTCCGGCGCCGACAAACGGCGTTTCCGGTTGGCATCACTCCTGCTACACGTCAGGAGCTACGCATTTTGCAAGGGTATTCTCTTCAATGGAGCGCTTATGATTAATAAAAACGTCATCGCGGTCTTGGTGGTTCTGTGTCTCATCGTAGCGGCGGTTCTCTATTTCAAATCGCGCGGCGGGGGGGCAGGCCCGCACGGCAAGGCCGGGAAGCGGCCCCTCGAAGCGATCACAGTGGACCTGGGCGATGGGGTCAAGATGGAGTTCCTATCGCTGCCAGCCGGAAAGTTCATGATGGGCGCCGCCCCCGGGGAGGACGGCGCCTATGCGGATGAAAGCCCGCAGCATACAGTGATCATCGACAAGGATATCTGGATCGGGAAGTACGAAGTGACACAGGCCCAGTGGCAGCGGGTAATGAGCAACAATCCCTCCGGTTTCCAGGATGCCGGACCTTCAGCACCGGTCGAGAGCGTTACCTGGGACGACTGTGCCGTCTTCTTCGAGAAGCTGAATGCGCTGCTGGCCTCGAACTCGAAGGGTCCCGCATTGAAGGGGTTCCGGCTGCCGACAGAGGCGGAATGGGAGTATGCCTGCAGGGCCGGGACCACCACGCGTTTTTCAGACGGCGGCTACGCTGGGGAGGTGACGGAGTTTGCCTGGTGCTCGGCCAACAGCGAGAACACCACGCATCCCGTGGGACAGAAAAAGCCCAACGCATGGGGCTTTTATGACATGCAGGGGAACGTCTGGGAGTGGTGTTCGGACTGGTACGGGGCCTACTCCGAAGGCATCGGGAAGAATCCGACCGGGCAGCCCTACGGGGCCTCTCGCGTGCTGCGCGGCGGCTCATGGGCCGGCTACACCTTGAGCACCCGTTCCGGGCGCCGGTTCTTCAGCCTCCCTTCCGTGTCGACCAATGAATTCGGACTGCGCGCCGCATGGGAACGGGCGAAACCATAGCGGGACGTTGAAAGGAGAACTCCTATGAAACGCTGCCATGGAAGAAGCAACGGCCTCGCGCCGAGACTCTCGTTGTGGGTAGGCCTCGCCCTGCTGATCGGTGGGCTGTGGGCTCGCGGGGTGCTGGGGGCTGCTCCGGATTATGAGGTCGACCTGGCCCAGGCGGAGCGCCAGAAGCTCTCCGCTGGCGAGACGCGCAGCCTGAACCGCGCGGACAAGGTCTTCAGCGACAATAAGTTTGAAGAGGCGGCGGCGGAGTACGAGGTGTTCATGAAGGAGTTCCCGCGTTCGGCCGCCACCCCGTACGCCCTCCTGCGCAAGGGGCGCGCGGCGCAGAAGACCGGCGATGCGGGGAAGGCGCTCAAGCTGTTCACCGAGTTGATGGACTTCCACTCCGACTCCGTCGCCTGCGCCGCGCCCGCGCTGTACTATTCCGGCCAGTGCCACCGGGACCTCCGCGAACAGGATGAAGCGATCAAGGATTGGAAAGAGGTCGTTGAGGACAAGGATTACCGGAAGCATCCGGCGGCCGCCTACGTGTTGGGCAGCCTCGCGGGGGCGATGCGGGAGCAGGGGAAACCCGCCAACGCCATGAAGTATTACCTCCGGGAGGCGCTCGAGTTCCCCCAGTTCAGGCAACCCGTCATCGAACAACTAATGGGGATGAACGTTCGCGAGTCTCCCAATGT
>JBAXWO010000146.1:0-6425 GCA_037128375.1 bacterium | reverse complement strand
GATGTCCTCCCATGAGAAGTTCCAGACCCAGAACTTGCCGGAGCTGAGCAGGGACTGGCGCTGCTGCACATCATGGGCGATGCGGTTGTGTCCGGTACTCTCTTCCGCATGGAAGGCGAATCCGTCCAAAAATACGGCCAACGGGCGTGAGGACTCGGGGCGCACCGGATGGAGCACGAAATCGGGAATGGAGGGCGTGTTGATCTCCGCGCTGGGGGAGACATGCACCTGCGGCTCAATCTCCCATACGGAATCCCCTCGCCGCCATACCCATCCCGGTTTGTCGCGGACGATTTTGGCCTGAAGCTGAGCGCCGGGTTCGTGCCGAAGGCTTTCGAGAAAAGCTTTTTCCAGGGCGCTTTGAATCAACGGATGGATGTCGATGTCCGAAATCCGCTCGACTTCCTCCAGCTTGTCGGCGTTCTCAAGGATGGCGGTCAACAGCCGGATTGCGGCTGTCCGGGAAAGCCCGCTGTGGTTGCCGTGGTTACGCGACAGCAGGATGCAGCGGTGGCAGCCGTCGGTGTCGTGATCATCCTTGGTCGCGCATTCGCACGCGGTCAGGTGTTGCAGGGCTTTTCGCAGCACGCTTAGAAAGACGTCGGGCGGATGTGAAAGCTGCTTGAGGTAGCCGGTGCCGCCGGGAACCTGGTCGTAGAGGACGAGGTACTTTCTGCGAAGGCTCGTTCCGGGGACGGGCCTCTCGTCCACGCAACCCCTGAGATGCTCGATACTGCCTCGGAAGTGGAGCCTCAGTCCCAGATGCAGTGCAGCCACAAAGGACGTGAGGTCGGTCTCCTCTGTTGAACTTGTCGAGGGCAACAGCACTCGAATGGCTTCCGAACTCAATTCGCGATACAGGAAGACGGCTTTCAGCGGCACCGTATCGGATTTGCTGCGGTTGCGGCAGGCGATGTCATGTTTCATTTCCTCATCGCCGCGGCCTGCGGCGCGGGTCTGGACTTTGCCGCACTCAGGACAAAGCATGAAACCGCCGGTCGTCACTTCTCTGCCGCCCAGCCGGAATGATTGTGCGGCGTCTGTGTCCTGGCCGAGATTCACGACCCGCAGCGTGGTTTTGGCGAGATACTCGAAGCCGAAAGGAACCGTAGATCCGCAGACCTGATATGCCCGCCGCTCCGCATCGGCTGGAATGACCACCGACTCTTGGCGGCTATAAAACTGTTTCTGCCGACTGTCTTCCTCGTCGTGACTGCGCGAAGAGTTGTCGAAGCTGGTCGATACGACCTGGCGCAACCGTACCAGTTCGCGCTTGAGCGAGGCATCCGTCCAATTCACGCTGCCGCAGGACGGGCATTCCGGGCGGGGACTGGAGAACTCGCTGACAAGTTCCATGTAGCAGCACTCATCGCAAAAATGCCATTTCTCGACCGGACTGACTTTCATTCCGATCTGATCGATCTTCAGTCTGCGGCCCTCGACATAGAAGACGTTCCCAGGCGCGAGTTCGGTAATCGCCGATGCCGCTGGCCGTATGTACTCCAGCGTAAACTTCCGGTATTTGTTATCTTCGCCTTTGGCGGTCGTCCGTTTCTTGAGGATGATGCCGCGCAATTCGACGCCTTCCTCCGGAAATGCGTAGTTCGGCAGCAGGCCCTCGTCGGTCAGGAAATTCAGTGTGACTTTGTCGTTGATCTGTTTGAGCATCTCATGAATGCCGTCACGGTATTGCTTCAGCTCATCGAGTTCCGCGTCAATGGCCTCGTCGCGTGCCTTGATGTCGCGGTTCTTCCGAATCGCCGCGCCGACCTTCTGCATTCGCCGGCGCAGGTCATCGCGCTCATCGGCCAGGCCTGCAAGACGTTTCAGAATCTTATGAGTCAGATCGCCTTCCTCGCTGCCGTCGCCTCGCGCGAAACGCTCCAGGTCCTTGCGCGACTCGGCCGGCAACTCCTTCTCTGTGAACAATTGGAGGAAGCTGCCCAGAATCGCGTTAATGTCCTTCGCAACGAAGTTGAAGAAGTCGTATGGGAAGCCCTTCTTAACGCCAGTCTTGCTGACGGTGTCGAGGATGGTGTCGATCCGTTTCGGGAGCACAGGGACTGGGTTCACCTGCTCGCTCCACCGGTCAAGACAGAAGGCGGTGAACTGCCGTTCGATCACAGCGGGCGCGTTCAGGAAGGTTCCCGGCGGCAGGATCTCGCCCGCGATCATATCCTCGGGCAGTTCGAAATAATAGAGGTCGTGCGGTTGCGCCGAACCGATGGTCAGGCTCACTGCCACACCGTCCTTGCGGCCTGCGCGTCCGATCCTCTGCACGTAGTTCGCGGTTGCGGGGGGGACTGTACACAAGATCACCGTGGACAGGTCGCCGATGTTGACGCCCATCTCAAGCGTTGGCGTACAGGAGAGCAGGTTGGGATCGGTGCTGCGCCTATCCGATCCTCGCGCCATGAAGCGCTGTTCGGTCCACTCGCGGACTTTGCGGTCGAGCAGGCCCGTGTGTTCCGCTGTGCGGATGCGGACCACGTCACCTGAGCGGTAGAGGTCGCCGAAATAGTCCTCGATGGGGGGCTGAGGCGCGTAACTGCCCGCGCACGTTGTGCGCAGGCAGGGCGCTTTCTCCCAGAGAGGAGCATCCTCTGCGGCACAGGATATGGAGTGACCGCACACGCGGCAGGTCATCAGAGCTACATCTTTGCTGACGAGGAGACTTTCCTGCGGGATGCCCCAGACGCGGAGTTCGTCATTCTTCCGTTCTGACAGCAAGCCCAGTTCCGTCAGTGTCTGGACGGCCTCTTCGATAAGGATGGCGGTGATCTCGGGAGACGCGCCGCCGCGGACAGATGTGAGGTTCTTAGTGACCCAGCGCTGGCACCAGCTTTGAGAAGTGCCACCCGCCACGAGTTTCTCAAACCGTTGGCAGCGTTTGGC
The DNA here is from genome assembly GCA_037128375.1 of bacterium. GTDB lineage: Bacteria > Verrucomicrobiota > Kiritimatiellia > CAIKKV01 > CAITUY01 > CAMBRF01. Next base: position 3,530 of record JBAXWO010000146.1, on the reverse strand, counting down.
TCCTTGGTAAAAGAAGGATGGAGCGCGTCCGAACTTGCCGAAGCCTGGCATGTGAATCTGTTGGTTCAGCAGGTAGGTATCGCCGCCGCGCTTCACGTACCCTTCCATCTCGGGGTGGAAGATCCCGCCGCCGGTACGCAGGCGGTGCAGGAGTCCCAAGAGCGTACAGGTCAGTTCGCGTTCTGTAACGTCACCCAAGCCACCCGTTTTCTCGCGAAGCCGTTCCCGAAGGATGGAGGCGGCCTTCATCACGGTCTGCGCATCCGGGTGGGCCACAGCCGCGCCGCTTTTCTCCAGCGTACGGCCGATGCGGCTGTTGAAGCCGAACTCGCTGGCGATCTCCCATGCCGTGCGTCGTGAGACCAATGACACGAGGTCCGATCCGGCTGGCAAAGCCCCGGTCTGTTTCAGTGTCTCGTAGTCCTCCAGCCACTCCATGTTGGGTGGCAGGAATATGCCTGTGAAGTCCAGCAGGTCCAGTTTCGCCTTCCAAAAGGAGAGGAACTCCGTCTCAAGCTCGGCGAGGTTCAGCTCCTTGCCGGCATCCGACACCACCTTTCTGACCGCCGTGCGCAGGTTGACCCGGTAGGTCCGTCCTGCGAAGAAGCCGGAACGGTGGGAGGCGTCCTGGACGTTGTCGGAAAAGGCGAGCGACTGTTTTTCGTCATTGAATGGCGACGCGTAGATCTGGCCCAGGGCGACGCTGGTCAGACTGGCAGAGCGCGAACCCAGAATGGTGAGGCCGGACGCGCTCTCGCAGTAGGGGCAGGAGACATCCGCTTCGGTCTGATCCTGGCGACGGCGGGAACGGTCATGGATCAGCACTTCGACCAACCGGTCTTCGGCTCCGCAGGATTCGCAGCTCTTGCTGTCGGCGGCGTTGATTGTCAGACAGTGGCCGCAGAGCCGGAAGGAAAACTCCATTTGGGCCGGTCCGCCGCTTGCGGCAGCATTTATGGGGAAGAAGAAGCGCAACGAGGGAAGCTGACTGAAGAAGGCCTTGTAGAAGTCCTGCAGGTTTGGCGATATGCGTTTGTCATTCGCCCGCATGCTGCCGCCCCAGCCCATGGCTCCGCACTCGCGACAGTGGATAACAGGCAGATGGCATTTGAGCGCGTCGCCCTTGAGGTCATCGGAAAACGACATGCGGGGCAGGTCATCGACGGAAGCCACCAGGCGCGAGAGTTCGCGGGCCCACACATGCACGTGCGTACGCAACAGCGGACTGACGGCACCGGTTTCAGCCGAACGGTACCGGGCATGGGCACAGAGCGAGAGGAAACTGTCCAGCAACCGCCGCGCACGCGCGGTGTCGGAAAAAGCGGAGTCCATGCGCCCGAGTTCATGCAGCAGCCATTCTTCGGAAAGAACTTTGCGGCCTGAGCGTTCGACCAGAACGAGCAGATTGCGGAAAAGGCTGTGTTCGCGCAGCAGGACACCTACGTTCAGGCGGGCGTCCTCTTCCATGAACAGCGCGTGCGCGGGACGTTCGAACCAGAGCCGGAACTGTGCGGTCAGATAGGCCTCGGCGTTGCCTTTTGCGGCGGCAGGAGAAAGCGCGGGATCGTCCGCGTCGGGCACGCCGTGGAAGCGGATGAAGAGCCCTTCAACAATGTCGTTCAGCTTCAGCAGGTCCTCGCCGATCACGCTGTCTTCTGAAAAAGGCTCCGCAAAGACTGTGCGGGCGTATTCCAGCAGTGGGCTCGTGGACCCGGCCGAGCCCAGTGTGGCTGATGTACCGACGCCGCAGAGGTGGCCGTCCGGCGTGCGCAGGCGGGACTTGAGGCGGCGGATGAGGCAGGCCAGGTCGGTGGACTGTGCGCCGTCAAAGGTGTGGAGTTCATCGACAACGAGGTAGCGCAGGGTTGCCGGCACATTGCCGCTCCACAAGTTCTGCTCATCGGGGCGGAGCAGCAGGTAGTCCAGCATCTTGTAGTTGGTCAGCAGGATGTCCGGCGGATGCGTCCGCATGTGCCCTTTGCCGGTGATGATGTGATCCGGCCCCATGTCGACAAACTCGTCGCCGTCGCCGCCGATGAAAAGCCCAGCTGTGACCTTGCCGCGCAGCGCGGGATCATCGTTGATCGTTTTGGCGAAACGCCGGGCCTGATCGGTCGCCAGCGCGTTCATCGGATAGATGACAATGGCTTTGATACCCGGTTCGCCTGCCCTTGAGGCGCAGGCGTCGAGAACGGGGTAGAGAAAGCACTCGGTCTTGCCCGAACCGGTGCCGGTCGCCACGAGCGTGGAGCGCGGCGCGTCGCCGCAGAGACGGCTGAAGGCGCGGGCCTGATGCAGGTACGGGCGGTAGTCGAAGCGGATCTTCTCGAACGGCAGGGGACCCGCCGGTGCGGGGCGAAAAGGCAGGCGCAACCCGTAATAAGGCCCCTTGAAGACCCGGCCCGGCTCGTTGAGAAACGTTTCGAGGGTGTGCTCGAAGGAGGGGGTGGAAGAGGGAAAGGTTGAGCGGAGGAACGACTTGATGCCCTCCTCGATCTCACGGCCTATGACTGTTGGAAGCATTACGGTTCTTCTTCCTTGCTGGCTTCTATCAGACGGCACTCACGTTCGATCTCCATACGAAGTTGCTCTTCGGTCGGCAGGCAAAGCATGTACTTCGAGGCGAAAATCTGTTTTCGGTCATTGAGAACCGAGTAACGTGCAACCGTCTCGTTCTTCTCGGTACAGAGAATAAGTCCGATGGTCGGATTGTCATCCGGCGCAACGACAAGGCCGTCATACATCCGGACGTAACCGTCCATCTGTCCCACATCGGCATGGGTCAGTTCCCCCATCTTCAAGTCAATCAGCAGGTAAAATTTCAGACGGCAATGATAGAAGACCAGATCGATGTAGCGATCCTGTTCCTCAATGCGGATATGTTTCTGGCGGGCGACAAATGCAAAGCCCGTGCCCAGTTCGAGCAGAAAACGTTGCAGGTGGGTGATGATCGCACGTTCCAAGTCCGACTCGTGAAACGCCGCCGCCTCCGGCAACCCCAGAAATTCCAAAACATAGGGATTCTTCAACTCGTCGGCGGCCGGATGGGGTACGCTCGGCAACCGCCGCCCATCAGCGAGCATCTTTTCAGGCTTGCGGCTCTTTAGGAGGCGTTCGTAGTAGTACGACTGAATCTGGCGTTCCAAGGTGCGTTTGTCCCAGCCGCCGACCACCGCCTCCCGTTCGTAAAAGTCCCGCGCTTCCAGGCTCTCTATCCGCATCAGGGCGCGGTAATGCGACCAGGAAAGCTGCGGGGAGAAACCCTGCGGCAATTCCGCGACCAGCGGGTGGGGATTTTGGGATCCCGAAGATTTAGTACCCATTGGGTACTGAATTCGCCCTTCCATGGATTTGATACCCGCTGGGTACTGAATGTCAGACTCCAACGGAGCCCGTGCATTGTAGGCAAGATAGAACTTTCTGAAGTTCTGAAGGTTGGGAACGGAATAACCGTTTCCGTACCGTTGCGTCAGTCTCGTGGACAAATCGGACAGCACCTGCTTCCCGTATTTGGCCCGTTCCGCCCCGCC
>JBAXWO010000145.1:0-6448 GCA_037128375.1 bacterium | reverse complement strand
GTGCGTTGGAGTATTCCAGATTACGCTTGGCGTGTCAACGGGCGGTGGTAAGATGACGCCATGGAGCGACCCCAGAAAGTCCCGGACTGGCGGCATTTCGAGCATCAGGCCGACATGGGGATCCGGGGATACGGGCGGACGCTGGAAGAGGCCTTTGAGCAGGCGGCGGTGGCGATGACGGCGGTGATGACGGCTCCTGAGAAGGTTGTGATCGAGACGGAAGTGACCGTAACCTGTGAGGCGGCGGACCGGGAGTTGTTGTTGACGGACTGGCTGAATGCGCTATTGACCGAGATGTCGGCGCGGCGGATGGTGTTCGGGCGTTTCCACGTCACCCTCACTGGAAATCGACTGGAAGGGGTGGCCTACGGAGAACGGATCGATCGGGCCCGGCACCAGCCCGTTGTTGAGGTCAAGGGGGCGAGTTACCTCGAGTTGAAAGTCAGCCGCGACGCGCGGGGGGTGTGGACGGCCCAATGCGTGGTGGATGTGTGAGCGGGGATGGGAACTTGGAAAAGAGAGCGCCATGGATCCAACCAAACTAGTTCGCAGGTCGGACTGGGCCTGGGAGATTCCCCGGTCCGGCCGAATGGTGGTGCCGGGGATTTTGTACGCCTCGGAGAGTCTGGTCCGGGGGATGGACGACAAGGTGCGGGGGCAGGTGGTCAATGTTGCTTCCTTGCCGGGGATTGTGTCGGCCGCCTACGCCATGCCCGACGCCCATTGGGGCTATGGGTTTCCGATTGGCGGCGTGGCGGCCTTCGATCCGGAACAGGGAGGCGTGATTACCGCAGGAGGGGTTGGATTTGACATTTCGTGCGGTGTCAGAACCCTGTTGACGCCCTTCTTGATCGGGGACTTGGAACCTAGGCGGGAGGCGTTGGCGGAAGCTCTGTTTTGCCATGTGCCCGCCGGTGTGGGCAGTACCAGCCGGCTGCGCCTCGGCAAGGCAGAGATGACGGCTATGCTGACGGGCGGTGCGCGATGGGCGGTGGCGGGCGGCTACGGTTTTCCCGCCGACCTGAATCGCATTGAACGGGGGGGGCAGTATCCCCTGGCCGATCCTGACGAAGTTTCGGACCAGGCTAAACGCCGGCAGACCGAGGAGATGGGAACCCTGGGTTCGGGTAACCATTATCTGGAAGTTCAGGTGGTGACGGAGATCCATGACGAGGTGGCGGCCCGGGCTTTTGGCCTTCGCCTGAAGGGCGTGGTCGTCAGCATCCACTGTGGCTCACGCGGATTGGGGCACCAGGTGGCCACGGAGTTTTCCAAGCGGATGGTCGTTTCCGCCCCGCAGTTCGGGATCACTGTGGGGGACAGGGAATTGGCGTCGGTTCCGATCCAGTCGCCTCCTGGTCGGGCCTATTTCGGGGCCATGTGCGCGGCGGCCAATTGCGCCCTGGCCAACCGCCAGATCCTGTCGCATTTTGTCCGTGAGGTGTTCGGCAAGGTGATGGGGACTGAGCCGTTACCCCTGCTTTACGACGTGTCCCACAATGTTTGCAGCCTGGAGGAACATGTCGTCCAGGGGGTAAGTAAGCGTCTTTATGTGCATCGAAAGGGAGCCACGCGTGCTTTCGGGCCGGGGCATCCCGAGGTTCCCGAGGACTTCAGAACGGTCGGCCAACCGGTATTGGTGGGAGGGACGATGGGGACGTCATCCTACATCCTGGCCGGGGTGTCGGGGAGTGAGGCCCTGGCGTTCAGTTCCGCCTGCCATGGAGCAGGCCGCAGTCTGAGTCGCACTCAAGCCACCCGGCAATACCGGGGCGAGGATGTGATGGAACAACTGCGTCGCCGCGACATCACGATCAAGACACGGTCATGGCGGGGCGTGGCGGAGGAGGCGCCCGCCGCGTACAAGGATGTCAGTGAAGTGGTGGAGGCGACGGAACGGGCCGGACTGTCCCGCAAGGTGGCCAAGTTGGAGCCTATCCTATGCATCAAAGGCTGAGCCGTACCGGTCATTGAGACAGCTTGTTGACCATGAACTTATTGCGTGTGAACGACGGTGCGGGATATGATGCGGGGTGGGAGAGGACTGTTTAGAGGATGAGGCCATGAGCGCACAGCCGGCAAAAATGACCAACGTGGTGCAGGAGCGGGCCCTGCTGGTCCAGGTTGTCATTGGCCGGGCGGGCCGGGAGGTGGCGCGGGATTCCCTCGAGGAGTTGGAACGTCTGGCGGATACGGCCGGGGCCATTGTGGTGGGGACCCTTTCCCAGAACCGGCAGTCGCCCACTCCCCGGACGTTTATCGGGGAAGGCAAATTGGAGGAGATCCAGATCGCCTGCCGGGAGTCGTCGGCCAATCTCGTGATCTTCGACAACGACCTTTCGCCGGGCCAGGTGAACAACCTTGATATGGCGTTGGGTATCAAGGTCATTGACCGGACCGAAGTGATTCTTCAGATATTTGCGCGGCGGGCGCGGTCTGCGGAGGCCCAGATTCAAGTGGAGTTGGCTCAGTTGCAGTACCTGGTTTCCCGCCTTCCCATTTCTGAAAAACAGGCCCGGTTCACGGGAGGCATCGGGATGAAGGGGCCGGGCGAGAGTCCGCTCAAGCTGCGTAATGAGCCCATGCGTCGGCGCATCCGGGACCTCGAACGCAAACTGGAAACCATTCAGCAGCGGCGTGAGCGTACGCGTGATCGCCGTCCCTGGCCCGCCGTCAGTCTGGTGGGCTATACGAATGCCGGGAAATCGACGATCCTGAACACGTTGTCGGCGACGGCGGAGGCCTATGTGGATGACCGCCTTTTTGCCACGCTGGATACGAAAAGCCGATTGGTTCACCTGCCCGATGACCGCGATGTATTGATGACCGATACCGTCGGGTTCATTCGCCACCTGCCTCATGGGCTGATTGCCTCTTTCCGGTCAACGCTGCAGGAGGTGGCCGAGGCCGACCTGTTGCTGCATGTCGCGGATGCGGGGCATCCCTATGTCCGTGAACACTGTGAAGTGGTGTTTGACACGCTGGCCGAGATCGGCGCCAGGGATGTGCCGTTTCTGCTGGTTTTTAACAAGAGCGACAGGCCCGAAGCCCGGCAGGCTCTGCCGGAACTGATGAGGCAGTTTCCCGGGGCGATCGCGGTATCGGCGCTATGCGACGAAGGGATGTCGGCACTGAAGGAGCGGATGGCTTCCTCCTTGCCCCGGAAAGCCAGGGGGCCCTCGACATGAGGCGCCCCAAGGGAAGAATCCGGCTGTCCTGGATCACAGTGTTGTGGTGCGTCGTCCTGACCGCGATCGGTCCGGGGTGTGCGCGCGCGGAGCGGGAGAGCGCCCCCGTTCATTTCTTCTTTGTACAGATCACGGATACGCACTGGGGAGCCGGGGATAGCGTGAGCCTGACCCGGACGGCTGCCGCCATGGTGAATCAGTTGCCGGTTCCGATCGAGTTTGTCGTGCATACCGGGGACGTGCTTGCCGACAGGATTGGTGATGCGGGTATTGTGGCGGAGGGGCTGGAGGCGATGAAGGCGATCAAAGTGCCCGTATACTATATTCCAGGAAACCATGATATCCTGGCCGATGACGGGGATAACACGGCCCGGCTGTTCGGGCAGTACTTTGGCGCGCTGAAGAGTCGTGTGGAGATCAAGGGTGTCATTTGCCTGTTCGTTAACACAGAGCCGCTAAAAGGTGACACGGGGAGCCCCGGGCAAGTCCAGCGCAAGTGGGTAGAGTCTCAGTTGCGGGAGGCAGGCGGACGGCCCGTCCTGATATTCATGCACAGACCACCGGTTCAGGATCTGCTGGCCGAGGGAGATGCCAGTGCCTGGAACAGGGAAAGTTACCATCCCAGATGGGCCCGGCTTTTCATTGAACAACCCGAAATCAAGGCGGTGGTGGCAGGTCATCTGCATCGTGACGAACTGCATTGGATTGGATCTGTACCGATCTATGTGGCGTCATCTCTGGCCCGCTTCTGGGACCGTCAGCCGTCATTCCGCCTTTACGAGTATCGCGATGGAAAGCTGGGTTATTGGACTATTTACCTGAAGCGTACCCCTTCAAAAAAGAACCAACCCTGAGTTTCCTCAGGGTTGGTTTTCACTCCAGAACCGAGTTATCGGTCCTTAGTTCAGCTTGTGGACCAACGGGTCGGTAATGGTGCAGGTTGCATCCGTGCCGATCACGCCATAGGCATACGTGCCGCCCGCAGGACAGGACGGGGTGGCCTTCATGTATGCGTTGATCGCAGTGTCCGGAGGTGTCGCGCCCTGAGCCTGCTTTTCGGCCAGCGCCCACTGCTCTTTACCCGCCTCGATCTGACGCAGGTTATTGATGCAAGCCTTCTGCTGCGACGTCGTCCTGGCCTTCATGAACGACGGGATCGCGATGGCCGCCAATAGACCGATAATGGCCACAACGATCATGATCTCAACCAACGTGAACCCCTTTTTACTCATCTTCTTCATTTTATCTCCTTTGTGTTGTGTTTATCTCGGCTCGTTACCAGACAAGCAGGCGACGTGCCAATGTTTCCGACGCCATCGCCAGACTACTCAAATCGCACTGAAATATCAAGAAAGGTCCTAATCAATAGGGTGGCGCGGCAATCTATTCTCTTCTTTGCAATAACCATCCAATCTTTTCGAGAATGAGGCTCACTCTGCAGAAAAAAACCAACCCTGAGTTTCCTCAGGGTTGGTGTTCCACTCCAGAACCGAGTTATCGGCTCTTACAGCTTGTGGATCAACGGGTCGGTAATGCTGCAGGTTGCATCCGTGCCGATCACGCCGTAGGCATACGTGCCGCCAGCAGGGCAGGACGGAGTGGCCTTCATGTAGGCGTTGATCGCCGTCGCAGGAGGCGTCGCGCCTTGGGCCTGCTTTTCGGCCAGCGCCCACTGCTCTTTACCCGCTTCGATCTGACGCAGGTTGTTGATGCAAGCCTTCTGCTGCGACGTCGTCCTAGCCTTCATGAACGACGGGATCGCGATGGCCGCCAACAGACCGATAATGGCCACAACGATCATGATCTCAACCAACGTGAACCCCTTCTTACTCATCTTCTTCATTTCCATCTCCTTATTATGTTTATCTTCCTACTCGTTTCCAACCACAACCTGAACAATTAGCATGCGTCATGCCAATATGCAGAAAGTCTCCGAAAGGCTACTCAAATTGCGCCGAAATATTAAGAATGGCCAAAATTTTACGGGATATTACGGTCATGTATTCTCTTTTTTGCAATATCCATCTAATCTTTTTGAGAAGAAAGCTCATTCTGCAGCATTGGGGAGCTTTCGGTAAAGGGTCGCGAGGCTTATTTTCAAGGATTTGGCGGCCTGTTCCTTATCACCATTTGTGAGGGAGAGAACCTTGCCCAGGTATTCCTGCTCGCGCTCGCGCAGGAACGCCTTGAGTGACTTGTTACGGTAGGGGTCGCTGGCGCCGCTGTCCGATCCGCCGGTTTTAGCGAGGGGTTGAACCTGATTGAAGATGCGGGGAGGGAGGACGTCGGGGGTTATTTTGCCTTCCTGGGAGAAAGTGACGGCGTGTTTCATCGCATTTTCCAACTCGCGAACATTTCCAGGCCAGGCGTATCGTTCGAGCATATCCTTGGTTTCCGGGAGGAGTTTGGGCATCTCCTTGCCCTCGGGGGTTTCCTGCCGAAGGATATGGTAGACGAGGGGGAGGATATCCTCACGGCGGTCACGAAGGGGCTTGATTTCAATGGGGATCACGCTCAGTCGGTAATAGAGGTCTTCACGGAACTTGCCTAGCTGGATCAACGACTCGAGGCTGGTATTGGTGGCGGCGATCACGCGCACATCCACGGGAATATCGTCGTTTCCTCCTACGCGTCGGATTTCTCTTTCCTGCAACACGCGGAGCAGTTTGCCTTGAATGTTGACCGGAATGGAGGAGATTTCGTCCAGGAAGAGCGTTCCCCCGCTGGCGGTCTCAAAAAGCCCCTCTTTATTCACGGAAGCGCCGGTGAACGATCCCTTCACATGCCCGAACATCTCTGATTCCAGCAAGGCTTCGGGTAACGCCGCGCAGTTGACGGCCAGAAACCTCTTTTCCTTGCGGCGGCTGTACGCATGGATCGCCTTGGCGACGAGTTCCTTGCCGGTCCCGCTCTCGCCGGTGATCAGCACCGTGGTATCCGCCGGGGCAACGCGCCTGATCATCTCGCACACATTGCGCATGGCGGGACTTTCCGCCACGATATTCTCAAATTTGTACCGGCCGACGAGTTCCGCCTTGAGTTCCAGGTTTTCGGACAAAGCGCGGCTGTATTCCAACGCCCGCTGGATGGTGATGAGGAGCTCATCCATCTTGAAAGGTTTGGTCACATAGTCGAAAGAGCCCAGTTTCATGGCCTCGATCGCGGTTTCGACGGAGCCGTAGGCAGTCAGGATGATGACCGGCATGGTTGGCCGAACCCCCCGGGATATCTTCAGCAGTTCGATCCCGTTCACGGGGGTC
>JBAXWO010000144.1:0-6456 GCA_037128375.1 bacterium | reverse complement strand
AAGAGGCGCTGGATATCCTGCTGGCGACGAACAACTTCCCGGAGTTCACGGGCCGTATCTGCCCGGCGTTGTGCGAAGGGTCATGTGTCCTGGGCATCAATAAGGAGCCGGTGGCGATCCGGCAGATCGAGTTGGCCATTATCGAGAAGGCGTTCGAGTGCGGCTACATGGCGCCCCAGCCGCCGAAAACGCGGTTCGATCAGCGTGTGGCGGTGATCGGTTCCGGTCCGGCGGGTCTGGCTGCGGCCGATACGCTGAACCATGCGGGATACAAGGTGGTCGTCTACGACAGTGCCGCCAAGCCCGGGGGAATCCTTCGCTACGGCATTCCCGAGTTCAAACTGGAGAAGGCGGTGGTCGACCGGCGCATTCGCCTGATGGAAGCGGAGGGGGTTGTTTTTGAAAATGGGGTGACGGTGGGCGAGGACCTTTCCTACGGCTATCTGCGAAGCCGGTTCGATGCCGTTTGCCTGTCAGGCGGAGCGCGCGAGCCGCGGGATTTGAAGGTCCCCGGCCGTGAACTGAAGGGGATTCATTACGCCATGGAATTCCTGATCCAGCAGAACAAGCGGCTCGGCGGGGAACCGGTTGATCCGGCGCGGGAGATCCACGCGGGCGGCAAGAATGTGGTGATCATTGGCGGCGGTGATACAGGGGCGGATTGTCTGGGCACCTCGTTGCGGCAGGGCGCACGGCAGGTCGTGCAGATGGAAATCCTGCCCGAACCGCCGCCGACGCGGTCAGTTTCGACCCCCTGGCCGCTGTGGCCGTTGCAGTTGCGGGTTTCCAGCAGTCACAAGGAGGGCGGTGTCCGCCGCTGGAGCGTGGCGACCCAGGAACTCATCGGGGAGCAGGGGGTGGTGCGCGCTCTGCGCGCCGTTGAGGTGGAGTGGGTCACGCCTGCCCAGGGGGGGCGGCCGACGATGAAGGAGAAACCGGGCACGGAATTTGTCGTTGAAGCCGATCTGGTTTTACTGGCGATGGGATTCAGCGGGCCGGGGCGGAATAGAATCGTCGAGGAACTCAAGATCCGGACCGAACCGAACGGCTCGATCTGGCGCGATGGGCGGAATATGACCAGTATGCCGGGAATTTTTGTGGCGGGAGATATGTCCATGGGTGCGTCGCTCGTGGTACGCGCGATGATGGATGGGCGGAATGCTGCAGCAGGGGTGGCCGCTTATCTTGAAGACCAGCGTTGCCGGAAAAAGGAGTGATATGAGCCCCGATTACCCTCGTGAAGCCTGCGGAATTGTCGGCGTGTTCGGCATACCGGATGCCGCACCGCTCATCTATGCCGGGTTGTTCGCCTTGCAGCACCGTGGGCAGGAAGGCGCCGGGATTGTGACGTCGGACGGTAACCAGGTCAAATCCACCAAGGGCATCGGGCTGGTCAGCGATGTCTTCTCCATGGAGACGCTCGGTGGGATGACGGGGCATCTGGGGATCGGGCATGTGCGTTACTCGACGACGGGATCCTCCCGGCTCCAGAACGTGCAGCCGCTGGTGGTCGAGTGCATCGACGGCATCTGGGCGATTGCCCATAACGGAAACCTGATCAACGCCCAGTCCCTGCGCCTCATGTACCAGGAGGCCGGCGCCATTTTTCAGACAAGCACCGATAGCGAAGTGCTGGTGCATCTCCTGGCGGATCCCATGTACCGCAACCGTCCGCGGCGCGTGGCACGCTCTCTGGCGGAACTCAAGGGCGCCTTTGCGTTCGTCCTGATGACGAAGGACTGTGTGATGGCGGCGCGCGATCCGCTGGGGTTCAAGCCGCTCTCGATCGGGAAACGGGGCGACGGCTACGTGTTTGCGAGTGAGACCTGCGCGCTGGCCCAGATCGGGGCGGAGTATGTGCGCGATGTCGAGCCCGGCGAACTGGTGGTGGTGGACTCTTCCGGGTTGCACAGCAGTTGGTTTGCCGAGCAGCCCGCGACCGGTTTTTCGCAGTGTGTGTTTGAGCACGTCTATTTTGCCCGGCCGGACAGCCTGGTGTTTGGGCAGAGCGTGCATGCGGTGCGCATGAAACTCGGGATGCGACTGGCCCAGGAGCATCCGGTGGAGGCCGACCTCGTGACGGCGGTGCCCGACAGCGGGAATTCGGCGGCGCTGGGATTCTCCCGGCAGAGCGGTATCCCGCTGGATTACGGGTTTATGCGGAACCATTACGTGGGTCGGACCTTCATCATGCCGGAAGCCGACCAGCGTGCCCGCAGCGTGGACATGAAACTGGCGGTTGTTCCGGACGTGGTCCGAGGCAAGCGTGTGGTGGTGGTGGATGATTCCGTCATCCGAGGCACCACATCGCGGCGCCGCGTCAGCGCCTTGCGGGAGGCGGGGGCCAAGGAGATCCATCTGCGGATTTCCTGCCCGCCCACGATGCATCCCTGTTTCTTCGGGATCGATTTTGCGACACGGGACGAACTGATCGCGTCCAGTCGCAACCTCGAGGAGATCAGGAGCTACACCGGCGCCGACAGCCTGGGCTACATCAGCATTGAGGGGCTGCTCTCGCCATTCCCCAGGGCGCCTGACTATTGCACGGCCTGTTTTTCAGGGCGTTACCCCCTGGATGTCAGCCGGATGGAGGGGAAAGGGGCGCTGGAAACGCTTTCCCCGCTTTTGGATTTGCAGGCAAAGAATCACTGAACCCATCGGAAGAGGCGCAGAATGGCCACAAAGAATGGTCCGACACGGCATGTTTTCGTAACCGGTGGCGTGGTGTCCTCCCTGGGGAAGGGATTGACCTCGGCCGCGCTCGCCTTCTTGCTCCAACGCCGCGGATACCGCGTGAGGATGCAGAAGTTGGATCCCTACCTGAATGTGGACCCCGGCACCATGTCGCCGTATCAGCACGGTGAAGTGTATGTGACCGTGGACGGCGCCGAGACCGACCTGGACCTGGGGCACTATGAACGCTTCACGGGCGTGGATTGCAACCGGAACAGCAATTATACGTCGGGCAGCATCTATCGCTCCGTAATCTCGCGCGAGCGTGAGGGCGGTTATCTGGGCAAGACGGTGCAGGTTATTCCGCACATCACCGACGAGATCAAGGCGGCGATACGATCCCTGGAGGGAGACGATGTGGATATCGCCATCACCGAGATCGGCGGTACGGTGGGCGACATCGAGTCCCATCCTTTCCTGGAGGCGATCCGGCAGTACCGCCATGAGATCGGGCGGCAGAACGGGCTGTATATCCATTTGACCCTGGTGCCGTTCCTCAAGGCGGCGGGGGAACTCAAGACCAAGCCCTCCCAGCAATCCGTGGGCATCCTGCGCAGCATCGGCATCTTCCCGGACATCCTGGTGTGCCGCTGCGAGCATCCCATGAGCGAGGATCACAAGGCCAAACTGGCTCTCTTCTGCGATGTGGACCGCAACAAGGTCATCGAGGAGAAGGACGTCGAGCACTCGATTTACGAGGTGCCGGTGGAACTGGCGCGGCAGGATGTGGATGTTTACATCCTCGAAATGCTCAATCTGCACGTCAACGCCCTGAATATGGACGACTGGAAGACGATGGTGAACACGCTGCTGCACCCGCAAAATGGCGCGGTCGAGATCGCCGTGGTCGGCAAGTACATCAGCCTGAAGGACGCCTACAAGAGTATCTACGAGGCCCTGACGCACGGCGGGATTGCCAGTAGTGTCCAGGTAAAGGTGCGCATGGTGGAATCGGAGGAGATTGAGAAATCGGGTGCCGAGGCCCTGCTGAAGGGAGTCGCGGGGGTGCTGGTTCCGGGAGGATTCGGGGATCGGGGCATCGAGGGCAAGGTTCAGGCCATCCATTATGCCCGCGTTAACCGCATTCCTTTCTTTGGTATTTGTCTGGGGATGCAGTGCGCGACGATTGAGTTCGCCCGCAACGTGTGCGGCCTGGATGGCGCCAACAGCACCGAGTTCAACGCCTCGACGGCGGCGCCGGTCATCGACATGATGGTGGAGCAGAAGAAGGTGACGGAAAAAGGCGGAACCATGCGACTGGGGGCTTATCCCTGCACGATCACGCAGGGGACCCGCGCGCATCAGGCCTATGGGCAGTTGGACATCCGGGAGCGTCACCGCCACCGGTACGAATTCAACAACCGTTACCGGGATCCGTTGGCCGGGCAGGGCCTGGTTTTCTCAGGCATGTGCCCGGGGCGTGACTTGGTGGAGATTATCGAACTGAAGGACCATCCGTGGTTTCTGGCCTGTCAATTTCATCCCGAGTTCCAGTCGACGCCCTTGCAGGCTCATCCCCTGTTTCGCGATTTTGTCGCCGCCGCCCTCAAGTGCCGCGCAAAAGGCGAGAAGAAGGAAACAAAAAAAGGGTAGACCGGCAGGATGAAATCGGCCAAGGTACGCGCCCATGCCGAAAAGAACAGACATCAAGAAGATCATGATGATCGGCTCCGGGCCGATCATTATCGGGCAGGCCTGCGAGTTCGATTATTCGGGAGTGCAGGCCTGTAAGTCGCTTAAGGAAGAGGGGTACGAGGTGGTGCTGGTGAACAGCAATCCAGCCACCATCATGACCGACCCCGAGTTCGCCGACCGGACGTATATCGAACCCCTGACGGCGGATATCCTTTGCGAAATCATACGCCGTGAACGCCCTGACGCGCTACTGCCCACCCTGGGCGGACAAACCGCCCTGAACCTGGGGGTGGAACTGCATGACAAGGGCATCCTGAAACGCTACGGTGTCGAGATGATCGGCGCGCGTGCCGAGGTGATCCGCAAGGCCGAGGACCGGCTTCTGTTCAAAGAGGCGATGGTTAAAATCGGTCTGGACGTGCCCGTCAGCGGATCGGCCCACACGCTGGAGGAGGCGCGGGTCGTCCAGAAGCAGATCGGCCGTTTTCCCGTGGTGATACGGCCCGGATTCACCATGGGGGGGACCGGCGGAGGGATCGCCTGGAATGCCGCGGAATTCGAGGAGATCGTTCTGCGCGGGCTCTTCTACAGTCCCACCTCCGAGGTGCTGGTTGAGGAATCGGTGCTCGGCTGGAAAGAATTCGAACTGGAAGTGATGCGGGATCACAAGGACAACTGTGTGATCGTCTGCTCCATCGAGAATCTCGATCCGATGGGCGTCCACACGGGCGACAGCGTCACCGTGGCACCGGCACAAACCCTGACGGATCGCGAATATCAGCGGATGCGCGACGGTTCCCTGGCGGTGATGCGCGAGATCGGGGTGGATACCGGCGGCTCCAATGTCCAGTGGGCGCTCAATCCCGCCGATGGCCGCATGGTCATCATCGAAATGAACCCGCGCGTGTCGCGCTCCAGTGCCCTGGCTTCCAAGGCGACCGGGTTCCCGATCGCCAAGATCGCCGCGAAACTCGCGGTTGGTTACACCCTCGACGAGTTGCGCAACGATATCACCCGGGAGACGCCCGCCTGTTTCGAGCCCGCCATCGACTACGTGGTGACCAAGATGCCGCGGTTCGCCTTCGAGAAGTTTCCCGGGGTCGACAGCACACTCGGAACCCAGATGAAGTCGGTGGGCGAGGCGATGAGCATCGGGCGGACCTTCAAGCAGTCTTTCCAGAAGGCCTGCCGCTCACTTGAAATCGGGCGGTTCGGGTTTGGCGCGGACGGCAAGGATGCGGCCTTCGAGGCCATGAGCGACGAGAAGCTGGCCTCCGAGTTGGCGCGGCCGAATGCCATGCGGGTGTTCATGATTCACGCCGCCCTGAAACGCGGCTGGAGCGTTGATCGGATTCACGAATTGACCCGCGGCATTGACCGCTGGTTCCTGCGCCACATGGAGGAACTGGTGGCCTTCGAGGACGAAATCCGTTCGACCGGTTCGCTGGATGGGCTCAAGCGCGATAAGGCGTTGTTCCGGCAGATCAAGGAACTGGGCTATTCCGACCGGCAGATCGCCTGGTTGCTGGGCTGTCTGGAAGGGGAAGTGCGGTCGGCGCGCGAGGAACTGAACCTGTTGCCGGTCTATGGCCTGGTCGATACCTGCGCGGCAGAATTCACCGCGTTTACGCCGTATTTCTATTCGACTTACGGCGGCTTGGACGAGAGTCGGCCGGGCACCCGGAAGAAGGTGATGATCCTGGGCGGCGGCCCGAACCGGATCGGGCAGGGCATTGAGTTTGACTACTGCTGTGTGCATGCCGCCTTTGCCCTGCACGAGGCCGGCCTGGAAACCATCATGGTCAACAGCAATCCCGAAACCGTTTCCACCGACTACGACACCAGTGACCGGCTGTATTTCGAGCCGCTGACGCTGGAGGATGTCCTGAGTATCTACCGGCGCGAGCAGTGCTGGGGCGCCATCGTCCAGTTCGGCGGACAGACCCCGCTTAATCTGGCCAAGGACCTTGAAGCCAATGGCGTCAACATCATCGGCACCAAGCCTGCCAGTATTGAGGTGGCGGAGGATCGCGATCTTTTCCAGAAGATGATCAAGCGGCTCAATCTCCGGCAACCTGAAAACGGGAT
>JBAXWO010000143.1:0-6517 GCA_037128375.1 bacterium | reverse complement strand
GCCCATCACCGAGATGAACATGAGCCCGCTGAATATGGCGTAGGCGGACGCGAATGCCTTGGCACCCGTGGTGGTCAGGCGATCAACCGGCCCCATGCCGCCGAGGATCATCGAGGCGTTCAGCAGGGAATCGATCCATGGGATGCCAGCGATCCGATGGTATGTGAGCCATGCCATCGTGGATTTGTGCGTGTTCGGGACCGGGGCGTCCATGCCGTCCGCCGGACGCTGACTGTGATATATTCGCAGGTAAAAGCCTGCCCGAAGTCTCCGGGCGCGCCCGGAAAGTTGGCCTGCCGCCCGCCAAAAAGCCCCGCCAAGCCCGCTTTCGGGGGCAGGAACGCCCTCGGAATGCCCGGGGCCCCTGTCTGGGCCCTCGGGAAGGCCCGAAATGAGATCCTGACGCGCACCGGAGGCATTGGTGGCGATCCCGGCGCCCGCCGACAGGCGGCGGAATCCAGGGTGCGGCAAATTTGCCACACCCTGCGGGCCGCATCCTGCCGAACGCTGTCATTCCGACGGCAATTCCCAAAGGCGTTTGGGAATCCATTGGCGATGGGGGGCGCCTTGAAGCCAGCCGCCGGTTGGGCCATGGGGTTCCCCGCCTTGCCGTGGATAGGACGCAAAACTGCGGCTTTGCCGGGAGCCAAAAAAGGGCACCAATGCCGTGCTTGAGCCTGGAGCCGCAGGGGGGGTATAAACGGTCCCCTGCGACAAAGGTGCCTGCGCTTGGCAGTTTGTGGCGCTTGTGACATATTGGAACCAGGAAAGCGACATCCATGATGTCTTATAGTCGTCAAAGCTCCGGATGGTCTGTGCCCCTCGTCAGTTGGGGGTTCGTCGTAGCGGTCCTAATTGCCACAGCGGGATGCATGTCCCAGCGAGCCGCGACCAGTCCGGCCACGGGAGATGCGCTGGTGAAGAGCGGTCCGAACGGAATTGCTTCACTCCTGGTATCGGAGCGCGTGAGGACGAGGGGCGACGTACGGCGTCTGCTGGCCAATGGCGTTGTTTCCAATAAAAGCGCACTTCCCATTGCTCGGCACCTCATGGAGGATGGAAAACGCAAACTGGCCGATGCGATGATCGAGGCAGGCGCGGAGGCGGACCGGAGGGCGACCACGATGGATGAGCAGCATCGCTTCCGTGATCGCATCTATGCGGCGTGGCTCATCGCAAATAACCGCCTCGGCGAGCGCCTCTCCCAGCTTCATCGGCTCCCGGACCCGTCCCCCGCGGCTCTGCGCCAGATCGCGGTGCTGTGTCTCGCGAATGGCGACTTCCAAAGAGCCCTCGACTGCGCGGAGCGCATCCCGGCTGATGATCTGGTTCTGGAGGCGCGCTACGGACTTGGGGCTTGGGATGCCTTGGCAGCCGCTCCTGACGGGCGGAGCGAACTCGAACGACTCGGGCACGCCACAGCGTACGCTCGGCTGGCCGGAAACCGCAAGGCTTTGGAATTGGCGGTGCAGGGCATGCATGCTTATGCCGACCATCATATGGCGGAAGCGCGTAAACGCATGATGGAGCATCCGGCGAACGGGGAGGACTGGGATACCGTCAAGATGCTTCTGGTCAACGACCGTCCGCAAGACGCATGCGGCGTGTTGACTAGGGCGCGGAACTACGTGCAACTGACGGAAGTGCTGCGGGCGATGGAGCGGTACGAAGAAGCGCTGGCCGTCATCCAGCGAGGCAAGGACGAGAACGATCCGTGGGTCCGATCGCTGAGAGGTCTGGAACTCGAAATTCTCTGCACTGTTGGCGAGACAGCCCAAGCGCGCGCCGCCGTTGCCAGCTTCCTTGAGGAAAGAACCCCGTCAACAGACGACCGGACCGTTGCTGCCATGGTCGAGGCGGCTACCCAGGTCGGACTGACCGCCGAAGCAGCCACGCTGGCTGCCTCCGTGCTGGACAGACTGCCACCCGAGCGTGCCACGGAACAAAACGTCGTCCTCAGGGCCTTGCTCGATCACTACGGTGACGTCTTCGCCACGCGGTGGCTCCCTATCTTGCGCAAGGCCTACGCGGGCAACTCTACAGCCACGAATCTGCTTTTCTTGCGTGGGGTCAGAGTTCGGGAGAAAGCGGCTCTTGTCCGGTTCGTGCTATTGACGGAACGGCTGCCAGTCTTGACATCGCAACTCTCGGAGCCTGAGCAAATCAACCTTTGGGAGGACCAGGCGAACGCGCACACGGAGCTGGGCAATCTTGCCGGGGCTATTGGTTGCTGGCGTCGAGCTTGTGGACTCGTGAGCCAGGACAACTTGCCCGGTCGCGAATGGTTGTACAAGGGGTTGGCGAGTGCGTTGATCGCTGATTCGCAATGGTCCCAGGCAGCCGTAGCAGCCCGTCAAGCGTTTGAGGTCCGAAGAAGGGCAGCGTTTCTCTGGGTGGAGGGATGGGCGCTGGCCAAGAACGGCCAGAAGCGGATCGGCGCTGAGACAATGGAGCAAGCCCGGCTCCTGGCCGCAATCAGCAGGGACGAGATGGACGAGATCCCTGAACTCGCTCGGTGGATGGATCGCCTTGGGGCTCCGGAGCTGGCTGCCCGACAGAACGAGTTGGTCTTCCGGGTTGCTCCGCCGCATCTTTGGGACAAGAGGCTTTGCGCCAAAGAGGCCGCCGACCTGGCTTGGAAGGCTGGGGACTTCGCTAAGGCGGCGGCCTTGGGCGAAGCATTTCGCTTTTCTCACCTCACCAGCAACATGGCCTACGGCTTGACTCCCTACGGTTATCTTGCCGTGATGTGGCAAATCCATGCGGCGGCCGCGCTCAAAGCGGCGGATGCAGGGAATTTCGACGCGATGATGGAGCACGTTCGGCTGGCGCGCGAGGCCCAGCCGGCCGACGTCGAGCTGGCCATCATGCTGGTTCCGAATCTGGAGAAGGCAGGCCAGCATGAGTTGGCAGATCGTGTGTTCTCAAAGGCTTACGAATTCAACGACGCAGTGGTCCGGCGTTTTCCCCGTTGCATTGCATCGCACGGTGCGCTTGCTTGGCTGTCGGCCTGCACCGGGCGCGGGCTATCGGAATCACTCGATCACGGCCGTCTAGCCATCGATCTGGCACCCGACAATCATTTCTATCGCAGCGTGTTCGCAGACATTCTGTTCCGTCTCGATCGCCGGGATGAGGCTCTGGCAGAAATGAGAAGATGTGTCGAGCAGGCACCCGGTGTTGAGCATTACCAGCGGGCACTTCTCCGCATGCTGAGAGACACAGCCGTTTGGAGCCAGCCCTCAAAAATCAAATTCACACCTCCCAGCGGGGACAGTCTGTAGACTCGGGGGGCATGGCGGGTCAGATCGTCTGCCCCTACTTCTTCCACCAGTCGGGGTCTTCCGGCCAGGTCCGAAGTCTGGCGTACCCTTCCGCCATTCCTCCGCATCCCGAGGGCGGCTGACGCCGATGTCGCGCAAGTTCTGCAACTCACGTTCCATCCGCTCGACCTACCCCAACTCACCCTCCTGAGTTCACGGTCCTGCGTCCAGAACTCCACTACCCGCCAGCGCTTGGCACCAGCCACTCCCGGCCTCCCGCGCTCGCCGGCAAGAACGCCTTCTGAATGCGGGGGCCGCTGTCTGGGCCCTTGGAAATGCCCGTTACGCGATCCTGACGCGCCCCGGAGGCATTGGTGGCGGTCCTGCGGTTCAGGCGTCTCTTGGATTCGAATCCAAAACCGCTCGCTGCCCAAGCGCAAGGCCAATCTGGCTGGCCGTTGCCTCCGATCAGGCTGCATCGAGCTTGCGGCCCAAGTCCTCCCGGCGTAGTATCGCCGCATGGACCCCCTCTGGAATCCCGACGCCAAGTCCGCCTCCATCCGCAAGTGGGCCGACCGCCTGCACAAGGAGGCCCAGCGCGTGTTCCTCCAGGACAAGACCCACGCCCATATCCTGTTCGCGTTCCAAGATGCGGGGCCGGTTTCAATAACGCCCATCCCTGCCGGGACCAACCATGACCAAGTCCATCATGCGATCATAAGGGAAATTCAGGAGAACAATCTCTACGGGGTTATCCATGTCGGGGAGGCATGGACGTATTTCCCGAAGGACACTAAGGATCACACGGCCTTCCAGCTTCTGGACGGTGAAATGCGGGTCAGTGACTTGAGGGATGGGGACAAAACGGAAGCACTGTATCTCAGGATGGAATCGAGGGACGGGGACTGCGTGGTCTACCTCAATCGGATCGTACGGCAAGGGAACAAGGTCGGATTGGGGGAACACCGGACGATTTCCGATGAGGAGCCGCTTTGGTTTGTCAGGCCACGAGAAGCCTGACGAATGGGGCGCTGGCCGGCAGAAGTCGCGGCCCCACTGTCGGGTCTGCTTCTTACAGCACGTGAGGCGGGGGTGAAAGATGTGCATTTGATGCTCTCGGTCCCCTTCCATCGCCGCAATCTTCTCCTCAAATCAGGCCGAAACTACAGGGAAAAGTCGGCGGACCACTACGCAACCAGCTTCTGTTACGACCGTCGTTATTTCCGTGCTTGCAAAGAAATCGGGGACAATGTTGTCTAATAGGACATGAACCGCACCTACCGCTTTCTGATCCTCGGTCTTGTCCTGTCATGTCTCGGTAACGCACTTGCATCCGACTCGTCCGCCGCCACGGTTGCCATTGTGGATTTCGCCATTCCCCCGGAGTCGAGCAACACCTGGGGGTGGGCGCGAGGCGGAATCGCCGACCTCCTCCAGATCGAACTCGACCATAGGGGACTCGTCACGCTCGACCGCAGTTTCATCCAGGCGGTCCTGAGCGAACGGCGCATGACGGTCGGCGGCCTGACCTCTTCGGACTGCCGGTCCATCGCCACGCTGCTTGGCGCGAAGTATTTGGTCACCGGCAAAGTCATACCGTTGGAGGGTGGCAAGTGCCGGATCGAGGCATCGGCCTTTTCGGTGGAGACCATCGAGACAGTGGGAACAGGCTCGGGCGAGGGCGTGTTGCCAAAGGATCTCACTGCGTTGCTTCAACAGGTCGCGGATTCACTGATTGTCGGGATCCTCAAGGGACAAGCACCACGTTCAAACAGGCCCCGGGGGTTCGTGCCGGGTGCCGAAGCGTTGATCGCCTATTATAGGGGATTGACCGCCTTGGCCAATGATCGGCCGGAGGCCGCAACGGCCTGGTTCATCAACGCGGCGGGGCTGGACAGCAAGTTCCTAGCGCCCCAAGTCTGGGAGATCCGGGCCTACCGTGCCATGGGGATGGAGGATCACGCCCGAATCCGGGAGGACGCGGTCTCCGCGAGTCTGAACAAACAGGGAGCCAAGAGGTCTGGGGGAGTTGAGTTGACAGGAAAGGCAAGAAAGACAGTGGCGGTGCTTGCACCGCTGCTTGTCGGCGATGAGGCAAACAGCTCCGCAGGCGAATCGCAAGGGCTTATGGTGGCTCTGAAGCAGGCAGTTGTTTCGTCCAAGGAGGCGATTCTCTTCGATTCGGAGAACATCACCCTCGCTGTGGCTGAACATGATAGACAGCTGAACCCGCTCTTTTCCCGGCCAGACGCTTTGCGCTACGGGCGGTGGTTGACGGTCGATGCTCTATTGCTGTGCCGTGTTGAGAGCGTGTCAGCGGAGCGGCGGGAATTGAAGTTATCCCTCCAGGATCCATTGGCAGCGGCGGTCATTGCGGAACAGAGCGAGTTGGTCGGCGCAAAAGAGGTGACAGCACGCGTCGGCACGCTGTTCGGACGGTTGGTCGAAGACTGGGAGACGAGCCCCGGCCCGAGAACGGAACGCAATCTCCCCCTGACGAAACAGGCAATTCCCCTTCCCGGCAGGCCGGCGACTTGGCAGGATGTCTCGAACAATGTGGCTTCTCGGGTTGCGAACGGTGATGGTGGTGCTGGAAAGAAAGTCGTTGTGTTCCTGGCTCCGGACGTTGGCGGCGGAGAGCGTAGATACGTGTCGCTGCTCGACGCAGCTCGGGTCCGACTCGCAGTTCCGATAAGAAGGACACTGGTTTCGGACGGACGCCTCAACGTGCTCGAGCTCTGCGACTCAACGACGAACCGGCTGGCGGGCAGTTCGCGGTTCCAGGAAGAAAAGGGGTATTTCGCAATTCCTGATCAGAATACCTCCTTCAATTATTGGCGCCAAAGGGGGAGGGGATTGAACGGTGTCGACGCCTGGTTGAAATGCCTCTTGCAAATAGGGTCAGATAAGGCGGTGGAGTTGGAGTTGACTTTTCTCGTGCCGGGGACGTTCACGGGCATTGTCAGTCGGAGCGATAAGGCGACGATCGACAGTGCCGACCGAAAACTCGAAGTCCTTACCCGGCGTTTGATCGACGACTGGATACAGGGGCGAAAGGGGCATCGGGACGATTCCGAAGTCGTGGATTCGAGTGGTCTTCTGGAGGGTGCGGACATGGAGGGCTTGCCCGTTTCGTCGCATCCGCTGGCTTTGGCTCTAAGACGTGTCCGCGCAGCACCGAAGGACAGCGAGGCTCACCGGGCTCTTGCGGATGCCTACAGTTCGATCGGGAGGCCCGCCCAATACGCGCTCGA
>JBAXWO010000142.1:0-6549 GCA_037128375.1 bacterium | reverse complement strand
GTTCTTCGGGGTGCGGGACCTGAACCCGGATACGGATATCTGCCATAGCATCGGCTCCAAGCCGGCGCTGGCCATGCTGCCGCTGTGTTTCATCAACCCCGGCGATGTGGCCCTGGTGACCGTACCCGGCTATCCCGTGCTGGCCACCCACACCCGCTACCTCGGCGGCGAAGTGGTGAAGGTGCCGCTGAAGCGGGAAAACAAGTTCTATCCGGACCTGGAGAAGATCGATCCGGCCATCGCGGCTCGCGCCAAATTGTTCTACGTCAATTATCCCAACAATCCCACCGGCGCCGCGCCGACGGAGGAACTGTTCGATGCGCTGATCGCCTTTGCGCAGAAGCACAACATCCTGATCGTGCAGGATGCGGCTTACGCCACGCTGGTGTACGGCCAGCCGCTGTCGATCCTCAGCCGGCCGGGCGGCAAGGACGTGGCGATCGAACTGCATTCGATGAGCAAGAGTTACAACATGACCGGCTGGCGGTTGGGCTTCGTGGCCGGCGCGCCCCGTATCGTGCAGGCATATGCCGAGGTGAAGGACAACGTGGACTCGGGTCAGTTCAAGGCCATTCAGCTGGCCGCCTGTGCCGGCGTCGCCGATAAGGCCCTGGCGGACAAGATCAAGAAGCATTATGAGCGCCGGCTGCGGAAGATGGTCAAGGTTCTCAAGAATGTGGGCTTCAAGGCGAAAATGCCGGGCGGCACGTTCTACCTGTATGTCCCGGCGCCGAAGGGCGCGGGCATGACGGTGTTCCATACCGCCGAGGAGGCGTCGCAATATTTGATCCGCGAATGCTCCATCTCCACGGTGCCGTGGGATGACGTTGGCCCGTTCCTTCGCTTCTCCGCCACCTTTGAATCCAAGGATAAGGCGGATGATGAGCGCGTGATTGGGGAACTCGAGAACCGCCTGCTGAAGGCGGACTTGAGATTCTAAGAGGAAGAAGTCAGGAGTCAGAATTCAGTATTCAGGAGTCACAAGCCAGAATTCAGGGTTAAAGAAAAGAGGCCGGAAGGGGATGACCCCACCGGCCTCTTTATTTTGACTTCTGACTTCTGACTTCTGAATACTGACTTCTGACTCCTTCTCTACCGGATGAACTTCCTGGCGACCTTGTCGGCGTCGGCCTCGGTTTTGACCTTGGGCACGTTCTTGAAAAGCTGCCAGGTTTCGACGTGCTTGATGGACTTGCCGGGCTTGAGCGTGACCAGCGGGCCGAGCGTCTCGACTTCCAGCATATCCTCGCAGGAGAAGGTCTCGAAGTTCACGCCGCCGTCGGGATAGGTTGCGCCCTCGATCCAGTCGAAGTTCTTCACGAGCATGAATTTATCGAGTTGGTAGGCCACCCAGCCTTCGCGATGCGCGATGCCCAGTTTGCCCGGTCCCGTCTTGGCATCCTGCCGGAAGAGGAGATAGCGCGAACCGAGTGTCCAGCGTCCGTCGGCGAAGTCGGTGTAGCCCCACAGGCTCCACTCCTGGTTATGGGTGAGGCGGCCGGTGTGGGGGATTCTTTTCGGCAGGGGGATGATGGCCGTTCCGCCCGGCGCCATCACGGTGAGGGCCCAGGGGGAAAACGTCACGGCTTTTCGGTTGCGATTAGTGAGGATGTGCGTGATGCTGACAACGTCCTTGTTGTCCGCCATCCGGATCTCCATGGTTTTCTGCACACCGGTCACGGGGCCGACCGGCTGGATGGTCTTGACGCCGCCGGCGATGGGCTTGATGACAATGGGCGAATTATCCAGTTCGTAGGTTTCCCGTTTGGACTCGGGGGCCAGCCAGAGCCGGTGACCGCCGCGAATCTTCCATTGCTTTTCGCCGGTTCGTCCCTGCTGTTTCTTGTATTCGGCCATCAGGTTGCGCTGCTTGACGAACCCGCAGCGGATGATGCGCGGGCCGACGTCCTGCGTGATCACCAATTCGATATTGCCGTTGGTCAGGCGAACATTGTTCTTCCAACCGTTAAACGCCACTTTTTCGACCAGTACTGACATGTTGCTCTCCTAGACTGCGATGACACTCTTTTCCAGCATTTCGTAACGTTTCATCATTTCCGAATAGACCGCATGGGCTTGAGGGTTGGGTTCCATGGTGCGGATAAAGGGGGGCGCTCCGCGCAGGGCTTCTGAGAATGGAATGAAGGTGTCCTGGTTCAGGCAGGCCAGGCCGTGCAGGGCGCGATAGGCGGCCCCGAGGGCTGCGGAATTCGGCTTGTCGGCGGTGAACACCGGCACTCCGAAAACATCAGCCATAACGCGTAGCACACTGTGATCAACGGATGCCCCGCCGGTGGCGAGGATGGTCGAGGGCTGGATGCCGACGTTCGCACTATGCAGCCGCATGGACAGGAATTGGCCCTCCAGGACGGCGCGGGCTTCCACGTCGGCGGAAAACCGGGACAGGCGCGCGTTGTCGGCCCCAAAACGGTGGATGCCGGTCTTGAGAATCGGCGGGGTGATCTCCGGCTCCTTGATGAAGAAGCCGATGTGGCCGCCATTGCCCGGCTGGGTCCGCGCCACGGCCGCCGCAAATTCCTTCCACGATCCGCCGGTAACCCGGTCCCGGACATCTTCGCGGGTGAGGGATCCGTTCTTGTAGACGATCATGGCCATATAGCTGGCGGGGTCCACAGGGCTGGCGAAAATGTGGCCTTCGGAGGCCGACGGCTTGGGGTGGGTCAGGCTGGCGAAGAGGGTATCGCTGGTACCGAGACTGATAGCCACCTCGCCCGCCCGCTGGAGGCGCAGTCCGGCCAGGCTGCACGGATTATCGCCGGAAAACACGATGACCTGGCAGTCGGGGTTGAATCCGTACCGGCTGGAGAAACAGGCATGAATCTTGCCCGCCACGCGGTGCGAGGCGGATAGATTGCCCAGTCGGGCTTCCAGGCCGGGGGCCGTCGCCTCCAAGGCGCGGGGTGCCCACGTTTTCTTCCGGATGTCCATCAGATTCATGCCGGAGCCGTCACTGACGTCAATGGGTGCGTAATCGCCGATCAGGAGTGAGGCGATGAAAGAACTGACCAGCGAGATACGCTCGGTTGCCTGGTAATCCTGTCCGCGGGTTTGGGCGATCTTGGCGATCTGGTTGCCGGTGAAACGCTCGTAGGCGCGGGAACCGGTGAGGTCGGCCACCGCTTGGGGGCCCCCGAGCGCGGCTTCCAGGGCGCGGCATTGCGCGGTGGTGCTGGAGTCCATCCAGATGGGCGAGGCGTCCACGGAGAAGAGCGTGCGGGTTTGATCGTACAGGGAGCGGTCCGGCTTCAGGTCATTCAGCGCGGCCCGTGCGCCCTGTCGGAAGTAGATGCTGCCATGCTGCTGGCCGGATCCGGAGACGGCCACCACGCGGGCGAAGGGGAAGCGGGCAGCCTGCATACGTTCGAGCAGAAGATCCAGGGCCGCCACCCAGAGTTGGGGCGGCGAGGTGACGGACAGGCCGTCGGGACTTTTATGGACCCCGCCCTGGGTGTTGAAGGACGGCAGATCGGCATCGAAATTAACGGCGAACTCGGCCACGACCTTGAACTGGGCGTCAATGGCCAGGGCCTTGAGACTTTGCGTGCTGGAGTCGAGTCCAAGAAACAAGGGGGTATTCATTACGATGGGTCCCTTTTTGGGGGAACGTAATAATCTATTCCCCTGTCCGCCGCAAGTGTTGGTTGCGCGAACAGGTTGCGCAAAATAGGTCTCCCTTGTCTTGACAGTCAAGTTTGATTTCGGCACGCTCTTCCGCCTTTCAGAGTCGGCTCCAGGGCAGGGGAGGGCGCGTCATGTTTTGGTGCTCAATTCCCGGCAACTCGGTTGATGGGGAGTAAAGAAAAATGAAGGCATTCAAACTGACCGGTCTTCGGCAGATGCAATGCATGGATGTTCCTGATCCGCAACTCGTTAATGGTGACGATGTTCTGATCAAGATGAGGACCGTTGGCGTGTGCGGTTCGGATGTGCACTACTTTGAGACCGGCCGGATCGGTTCGCAGGTGGTGCGGTATCCCTTTGCCGTGGGCCATGAGGGCGCGGGAGTCGTTGAGGCGGTGGGCTCTTCTGTTAGAACGGTTAAGCCCGGTGACCGGATCGCCATCGAACCGGCCATTTCGTGCGGGACATGCGATCAGTGCAGGGCGGGACGCTCCCACACCTGCCGCAAGTTGCGTTTTCTGGGTTGCCCGGGACAGATCGAGGGCTGCCTGTCCGACCATATCGTGATGCCGGAGCGTTGCTGTTTCAAGATCTCGGACCGGACGACGTTTGACGAGGCGGCGTTATCGGAACCGCTGGCCATTGGCGTCTATGCCGTGAAGCTTTCGATCCCGATGACGGGCGCCAAGGTGGGGATTTTGGGGGCGGGGCCGATCGGCCTAAGTGTGCTGCTGCCCGCGAAGGCGCAGGGCGCCGAAAAGGTCTATATCACCGATAAGATCAACAAACGCCTGGACCTGGCCGGACGGGTCGGGGCCATTCGCGGCGGCAATCCGTCGGAAGAGGATGTGGTGGCCCGTATCAAAGCCCTGGAGCCCGGCGGACTGGACGTGGTGTTCGAATGTTGCGGGCAGCAGGAAGCGCTGGACCAGGCGGTTGAACTGCTCAAACCCGGTGGCAAGCTGTTGCTGATCGGCATCCCGCCGACATCGGACCGGGTGACCTTCCTGATCGACGAACTTCGCCGCAAGGAGATCGGCATTCAGAATGTCCGCCGTCAGAATCACTGTGTGAGGCCGGCGCTTGATATGATCGACCGCAGGGATTTCGACGTGAACGTCATGTTGACGCACCGTTTTCCCTTCAGCAGGACCCTGGAAGCTTTTGAACTGGTGGCCGGTTACCGGGATGGCGTAGTGAAAGCGATGATTGATTTTGAGTGAGGAAGGAGAATCCATGACTACTGAACAGCGTCTTTGTTCCTTTGATTTGAACGAGCGGACGAATGCCCTGCGGGAGCTGGCCGGTGCGGGGCAGCCGCCGGACGGTTCGCAGCGCGGCAACGTCAACATGCATATCCACAGCTTCTTTTCATACAATGCGGAGGGTTGGTCTCCGACGCGGATTGCCTGGGAGTGTGCCAAACGCGGGCTCGATGCCGCCGGCCTGATTGATTTCGATGTGCTCGATGGCCTGCCGGAGTTTTTCGCCGCCGGCGAGCGGCTCGGGCTGCGGGCCCTGGTCGGGGTGGAATCGCGTGTATTCTATGCCGAATTTGCCGACAAGGAGATTGATTCGCCGGGCGAGCCGGGCGTGCATTACATCGATGGAATCGGGTTTTGCAGGCTTCCGGAGCCGGGAACGCCGGCGGCCGCCGGTTTGCAGCGGTGGCGTGACAGCGCGCAGAAGCGCAATGTGGAGCTGGTAGCGCGGATCAATCTGCAGGTTCAGGAAATCGCGATTGACTATCTGGCCCAGGTGATTCCGCTTTCGCCGGGCAAATGTCCGACCGAGCGGCACATTATTGCGGCATATGTGGATCAGGCGCAGAGCCGGCTTGAGGGCGGGGACCTGACCGCCTTCTGGAGTCGTGTGCTGGGCCGGTCGGCGGACGAAACGGCGGGGCTAATGAAGAACCGACCGAAGCTGGAGGAAGTGGTTCGTTCCCGTTTCGCCAAGCGCGGCGGATTCGGCTATATCCAGCCGACAGCCGAGACCTTTCCGGCCATGGAGGAGTTTACCGCCTGGGTGCGGGCCTGCGGCGCGATCCCGATGGAATCCTGGCTGGATGGGACCAGCAGCGGCGAATCGGAAGCCGAGGCGCTGCTGGAGTGTTCCATGGCCAAGGGCTGCCGGGCCTTCAGCATTATCCCGGATCGCAACTGGAATATTGCCGATGAGAAGGCCCGCGCGCTCAAAGTGGCGAAGCTGCGGAAAGTCGTGGCGCTGGCCGACACCCGGCACCTGCCTTTGAATATTGGAACCGAGATGAACCGGTTGGGCCTGCCGTTCGCCGATGACTTGCGCGGGCCGGTGCTTCGCGAGTTTGCGGAGAGTTTTCATCGCGGTGCGATGGTCCTGATCGGCCATACGCTATGTGGGCGGCTGGCCGGCTTCGGTTACCTCAGCGCCGCCGCGGAAGCCGAGTTCCCTTCTTTTGAAAAGCGGAACCTGTTTTTCGCCTCGGTTGGCGGACTGCCGCCGTTGACGACCGCTGTGGCCGACCGTCTGCGCGAGGCGGGTGAGGAAAAGGCGCTGGGCATGGTTCGAGAGTCGGTTCGCGCGGGAGCCTGGAAGCGGTAGGAGTCCTTGCTATGGGTTCGGGCAGTGGGATAGGATTCCGCCTCTAACGCGCCCCGCTCCAACCGGGCAGGGCCGTCCAGCGGGTTGTAGCGGGAGGGCGAGGATATGAAGCACGATCCCAAAAAGGCGGAAATCACGCTCCAGGGCATTCCCATCAGTCCGGGCATCACGGTGGCCCGCGTCTGCCTGTTCAACGATTCCCGTCATGCCCGGATTGTTCCCGTCAAAGTGGACGCGGAGGAAAAGGAGCGGGAAATCGCCCGGCTGAGCGAAGCGTTCACGGTGGCGGGCGAGCGACTGGCTGAGATTCAGGAGCGGGTCTCC
>JBAXWO010000141.1:0-6555 GCA_037128375.1 bacterium | reverse complement strand
ATGGACGCATTCATAACGCCGATCGGCTGCTGCTTTCGGAGTGTTTGCGCCGTCTCGACGCGGGCATCCGGGAACTGATTGCCCGTACGCGGCCCGAGGTGGCGGCGCTTGAGGATATCTTTTTCTGCAAGAACGCCCGCACGGCCATGGTGCTGGGCGAGGCGCGTGGGGTGGTGATTGCGGCCTGCGCGGCTTCCGGGCTCCCGGTGTTCGCCTATGAACCGCGACGCATCAAGAAGGCGATCGCGGGCAACGGTGCGGCGGATAAGTCGCAGGTCCGTCAGATGATCATGGCGCTGCTGGCCTTGAAGGAGGAACCGCAGGAAGATGCGGGTGACGCCCTGGCCATCGCCGTCTGCCACCTGCATAACCAGACATCGTTCGCGGCCCTTGAACCCAAGCCGATTTGAGATCCTATGATTACTTTCCTGGAAGGCGTTATTGAAGAGAAGCAACCCACCCATGTGGTGATGAACGTGGGCGGGGTGGGATACGAGGTCGTTATCCCTCTCAGCAGTTATGACCGCCTGCCGGGCCTGACGGAGCGTTGCCGTATCCTCACCTACGACCACATCCGGGAGGATGCCCACCAGTTGTTCGGTTTCATGACTGAGGGCGAGCGCCGGATGTTCGTGCTGCTCCTGACGGTGTCGGGGATCGGCCCGAAACTGGCCCTGACCACCCTGAGCGGCCTCGCGATTCGAGAACTGAAGGTGGCGATCGCGGAAGGGGACGTTAAACGGTTGAGTTCGGTTTCCGGGATCGGCAAGAAGACGGCGGAGCGGATGGTGGTCGAGTTGCGTGACAAACTGGGGGCCGGGGAGGTGCTGGAGGCTTCGGCCGGGGCCAGGGCGCTTTCGGAATCCGACGTCAAACTGCGCGATGCGATCCTGGCGTTGATTTCGCTTGGCTATAAGCGGACGGAGGCCCAGGACATGGTCACACGGGTGATCGGCGACTCAGCCGCGGGACAGGAATCCGTCGAGGAGCTGGTTCGCAAAGCGCTGGCGCGATGACGGGCAGGGCGGCGGCGGTGGAATCATGAGACCAGACCTCCTGGTGTGGCGCAAGATCCTGATGTTGGCCGGGCCGTTGATTTTATCGATGACCGCCAATATGGCGATGCAGTTCATCGATGGCCTTTTCCTGGCGCGCTATTCTGCCGAGGCCGTTGCGGCCATTGGGCCTGCCGCCATGGCCTCGTTCTGCATCGGGAGTTTGGTGTCCGGGGCGGTGAGCTATACGTGCGTGCTGACCGCCCAATACTACGGCGCGGCGCAGTGGACGCGGATCGGGTCGGCCGTCTGGCAGGGCCTGCGGCTTTCCCTGGTGGCCGGGCTGCTTTCTGCAGGACTGGGTTTGCTGGGCCGGCCGGTGTTCGCCTGGATCGGGCATGCGCCGCAGGTCCAGGCCTACGAGGTGCAATACTTCGCCATCATCAGCTTCGGAATGGTGGCGTCTTTTGTGGGAACGGCTCTTTCCGGCTTCTTCGCCGGACGCGGGAAGATGCTGACGGTGATGAACATCCAGTTCGGCGCCGTTGTGCTGAACACGGTGCTGGCTTACGGACTGGTTTTCGGCAAACTTGGGTTGCCCGAGTGGGGCGTCGCCGGAGCGGCCCTGGCGACGGTGGTGGCCCAAGTGTTTTCAGCGGCCGTGTTCCTGGTCGCCTTTCTGGGCAAAGGTAACCGCTTGACCTTCCACACGTGGCAGGGGCGCAAGCGGGATGGCGAAATGATGGCAAGGCTCTTGCGGTTTGGCCTGCCGAATGGGTTCCGTTTCTTTATGGAGATTAGCGCCTGGACCTGTTTTCTGTTTTTCGTGGGCCGTATCGGCACGACGGAGCTGGCGGCTACAAGCATCGCTTGGCGGATCAACGGCGTCGCCTTCTTTCCCATTGTAGGCCTTTCGGAGGCCGTCCGGGTATTCGTGGGGCAGGCCCAGGGACGAAACGACCCCCATTATTCGGCCCACGTGACCTGGCAGGGGCTACTGCTGGCCGAAGTATGGATGGTCGGCACGGCGGCGTTGTTCCTCATCTTTCCCTCGGAGTGGTATGCGCTCTTCATGGGAACGGCGCCGGGGTCGGAGGCCGTGACGAAGATGGGGGTCGTTTTGTTGCGGTATGTGGCCGCCTATTGCCTGCTGGACGGGGTCAACATTCTTGTGTGTGGCGCCTTGGTGGCGGCAGGCGACACCCGTTGGACGCTTTGGGTCAGCGTGCTGGCCTACGGTTTCTTCACGGCGGCTCTTTTCGCGGCCGACCGTTGGCAACTGGGGCTGCACGTCGAATGGTGCATGGCCACCGTGTTTGTGATGGTCCTGGGGCTGGTGTGGCTGGGGCGGTTCTTTTCCGGCCGCTGGAAAAACATCCATGTGATCGGGGAGCATGATCCCCTCAACTCAGTCCCGTGACACGGTTCGTTGACAAGACGGCATAGGGGTATTACCTTGGCTGCCTTGTGACACGGATCGTGTGAACTATGACAGAACGCTTGATAAACGAGGGGCTGAACAAGCCCGACAAGGATCTTGATGTCCGTCTTCGGCCGTCCAAGTTCCGGGATTTTGTGGGACAGAAGAAAGCCCGGGAACGGCTTGAACTGTTTGTCCAGGCAGCCAAGGGGCGCGGGGACGTCATGGAGCATGTGCTGTTGTCTGGTCCGCCCGGACTGGGCAAGACGACGCTGGCCTATATTCTCGGCGAAGAGATGGGGGTCAACGTCAAGTGCACCTCCGGTCCCGTGATCGACAAGGCCGGCGACCTTGCCGGTTTACTCACCGGCCTGGAGCGTGGCGATATCCTGTTCATCGATGAGATCCACCGCATGCAGCGGGCCGTGGAGGAATACCTGTACTCGGCGATGGAGGATTACGTCATCGATATCATGATCGATCAGGGCGCCAATGCCCGGTCGGTCCGCCTGAATCTCCAGCCCTTCACGCTGGTCGGCGCCACCACGCGCAGCGGACTGCTTTCGGCGCCGTTGCGGTCACGTTTCGGTCTCTCGATCCGGTTGGATTACTATGATGCCGCGGATTTGGAGCAGATCGCCAAACGGTCGGCGCGGATTCTTGACGTGGATATGGACGATGCCGGGGCGGGGGAGATCGCCGGGCGCTCACGGGGGACCCCTCGCATCTGCAACAATCTGTTGCGCCGGGTGCGCGATTATGCGCAGGTGAAAGCGGACGGCAAGATCACCCAGGCTGTGGCGGATAGCGCCCTGACGATGCTGGACATCGATGAACATGGGCTGGATGAGATGGACAAACGCGTCTTGGAAACCATTGTGCACCGGTTTAACGGTGGCCCGGTGGGGCTGAGTTCCCTGGCGGTCTCGGTGGGGGAAGAGGCCGACACCATTGAGGAAGTCTACGAGCCGTTTCTCATCCAGCAGGGCTACCTCAAACGAACGCCGCAAGGCCGCATGGCCACGGAACTCTGCTACCGCCGCTTCGGCCTCAAGCAGGAGGGGACACAGGGTCGGTTGATTTGAGGCCGAATGGCGTCAAGGTCATCTCCACCGCCGAGGCAGTCCGGAACGACTACAATCTCTCGCCGTCCCGGTATGTGGGCGTGGCCAGTGAGGAAGTTTACCAGGCGATTCCGGATATAGTCGCCGAATTGGCCGAACACCAGCAAAAAGCTTCGAAACTCGGCAAGGATCTTGCCCGGATACTGAAACAGATGGGGGTGGCGGGATGAAAACAAAGCGATTGAAACGGACCTCCGCGCGTCTTCAGGCAAAGGACGACGCAAACGTCGTCGTCCATGAAAATGCAGATGATTATAGGGCGATGCTCGATGGCGTGATCCTCTTAATTAAGGAGGGCCGCCAGGTGTCCGCTCGCACGGTGGACACCGTGATGACGGCGACATACTGGTTGGTTGGGCGGCACATTGTGGAATTCGAGCAACAAGGCAACCCCAGGGCTCCCTACGGAGGAAAATTGTTAAAGCGGATGGCAAACGATTTGAATTCCCGGTTCCAGCGTGGTTTCGATGTGGACAACCTCCAACGAATGCGGCGCTTCTACCTCGCCTATGCTTCCGCTGGGAATTACGCGACAGTGTCGCGTGAATCCGACAGTAGGATGCAGGAGAATTACGCAACAGTGTCGCGTAATTCATTGCCACCGCGTCTCGCAAGTCTCGCGGCCCGTTTCCCATTGCCATGGTCCGCCTATGTCCGCCTGCTCTCGGTGCAAAACGAACACGCCCGACGCTTTTATGAAACCGAAGCCCTGCGTGGCGGATGGGGAGCCCGCCAACTTGACCGACAGATTGATGCCCTTTTCTATGAGCGCACAGCCTTGTCCAAGAACAAGGCCAAGATGTTGAATGAGGGCGCGAAACCACAACACGGGGAGGAAATGATCGCCGAGGAACACATCAAAAATCCCTATGTGCTGGAGTTTCTGGGCCTCAAGGACGAATATTCCGAAAACGATATCGAAGAAGCGTTGATCCTGCATCTTGAACGGTTTCTTCTGGAACTGGGTGGGGATTTCACCTTTGTCGGACGGCAACGCCGGTTACGGGTGGGGGACGAATGGTATCGCATTGACCTGCTTTTTTTCCATCGTCGACTGCGTTGCCTGATCATCATTGACCTGAAGCGCGGTAAATTCACCCATGCCGACGCCGGTCAAATGCACCTCTATCTTAACTATGCGCGGGAGCATTGGACCCTTCCCGGTGAAAACCCACCTGTTGGCCTTATTCTCTGCACACACAAGGATGAATCCCTTGCCCATTATGCATTGGAAGGTCTACCCAACAAAGTTCTGACCGCCGAGTACCGCACAACCCTGCCTGAGGAATCCGTAATAGCCGCCGAACTCGACCACACCCGCCGACTTCTGGAAGTTCGGGAGAAGAAGGCATGAAGAAAGCAAAAACAACCCTTCCGCGCCAAAACGATTCTGCGCTACCTATTACCGCGCAACACCTTGCAAACTTGAAGTCACAATTTGTGACCTCACACGTAGGCGCCCCACCCGCCATACCCCTGCCCACCAACTGGCACGAAAGGCGTATTGGTGATGCCGACCGCTTTGCCGGTTACGACGCGCCGATCCTTTATTTGCCGGTTGGGATTGGTCTGGTGCAGAAAGAGGGAAGAGTGTAGGTTTTTCCATGAACACGAACTTGTTGAAGGCAAATGTGGTGGGGGATTATCCCGATTACTTGCGGGATGAGTCGCGAAAAGCGGGACATGCTGAAACTATTTCGTTCCCGGGCGATGAGGCTGAAATCCGGCATGTGCTGGCCACGACCAACGCCGGCGGGTGTGCGGTCACTACCCAGGGCGCCCGGACCGGGATCACGGGCGGGGCGGTGCCCATGGAAGGGCACATCCTGAACCTGAGCCGGCTGAACCGGGTTACCGGACTTCGTTACGACGAGGCGCGTGATCAGTTCTTTTTATCCGTGCAGCCCGGATTGATCCTCAGTGAATTGAGGCAGGTTTTGCAGACTGGGGAATTCGACACGGCGGGCTGGGATCGGTCCTCGCGGGAGGCTCTGGAACGATGGCGGAAGGCGGGGTCGTTCTTCTTTCCGCCGGATCCCACGGAGACCTCCGCCAGCGTGGGGGGCATGGTGGCGTGTAATGCCTCCGGCGCCTGTACCTTCCACTATGGTCCGACACGCGACTATGTCGAGGCACTGCGGGTCGTTCTGGCGGACGGCGCGGTGCTCTCGCTGCGACGCGGACGGGAGCGGGTTTCCGGAGGCAGGTTCACTGTGACGACCGTTGATGGCGGTCGCACGATCGAGGGGGCGATCCCGTCATACCGGATGCCGGCGGTCAAGAACGCCGCGGGTTATTTCGCGAAAGACGGGATGGATTTGCTCGATCTATTCATCGGGTCGGAGGGGACATTGGGGGTCTTCAGCGAGATTGAACTGCGTCTGGTGAGGACGCCAGCCTGTCGCTGGGGCATCATGGCCTTCTTTCCTGCGGAAGATGCCGCCATCCGGTTTATGAAGGCGGTTCGGTCCGAACCGGTGGCGCGCAGACCGGTGGCGGTGGAATTCTTCGACGACCGCGCGCTCGATCTTCTCAGGCGGCAGAAAGCCTCGAATCCGGCCTTTGCGGGAATTCCCGCGATGCCGCCGTCGTTCCACACCGCCATCTACGTGGAGTACCATGGCAGCGAGGAGAAGGTTGTCGAGGCCGTCGATCGAATGTCAGGACTGGCCGTCGGGGCAGGGGGCGCGGAAGAGGCCACCTGGGTGGCCACGACGGAAAGCGAACTGGAGCGGTTCAAGTATTTCCGCCACGCCATTCCGGAGTCGGTGAACCTGGTGATCGACGAAAGGCGGCGGAAGGAACCGGGACTCACGAAACTGGGCACGGACATGGCCGTGCCCGACGCGGAATGGGACGGTGTTCTCAGCATGTACCGTGAGGGACTGGCCGCGATGGGGTTGGAGGCCGTCATTTTCGGGCATATTGGAAACAATCATGTGCATGTGAATATTCTGCCGCGCACGCTGCAGGAGTACAATCTCGGCAAGGATCTCTATCTTCAGTAGGCACGCCG
>JBAXWO010000140.1:0-6563 GCA_037128375.1 bacterium | reverse complement strand
CATCCCTGAGGGCGGCAATCCGCTCGCGCCCGGCCCAGGCGCCGACCCCCACCACGATCATGAGTCCGGCGCCCAAGGCGACCGATACCCAGATCACCCGGCGGCGGGCCCGGCGGCGCTCTGCCGCAAGAAACTTCTTGAAACTGTTCAGCACCGGAAGAGACTCCTCCGAGAGGGCAGCGTCACCCGCCGGGACGGGAAGATTTCCCTCCTCGCGCAGCGGGCGCGGCGCCGGTAACGAGCCCGGTTGAACGCCCTCCTGGTTCGTCATCCGCTCCGACATCCGGGCCAAAGCCATAGCCTGTAACCGTATCACTTCGCCAAGGCTGGCCGATTCTTTGTGGTCGTCATCGCTCATTTTAGTATCGTCCCTTATGATTTCTTCCGTACGAACCATTTCTTTGCCACCCCCTCAGCCCCATCCCGCTTGCGACCGAGTGTTTCCCACGTCTTCAATTCGGAACGGAGCTGAGCTTCCACAGATTTAAGCAGACCGTGACCGTCCGGCGGAACCGCGCCCCCCGCGTCTTGCGCCTCTTCTTCAACCTCGACAGGACGATCCGCGACCCGCGGGGAAATCACCTCAGGCTCCACCACGATCGTTTCCCGCTCCGCCACTTCCATCGCATCGATTCGCGCCAGCAATTCCCGCTCTCGGTCCTCATTCTTTTTGCGCATGAGACGTATCTGGGCCTCACGTTGCTCAATCTCCTCGAGGGCCTGCTGAAGCATGCCTGATGAGGCCTTCACCTGCTGCTGCCACTGGCAGATTTTCTCCTGAGCCTCGCGGCGCGCGGCGTCGCCACTCACACGAAGCCCATCGAGGCTGCGGCGCAGCGTTTCGTTCTCCTCCGCGGAGTCGCGCATCTTGCGAGTCAATTTTTCCAGTTGTTCGGCAGCCGACAAGCGCGGCCCGCCACCGTCCTTCCGGTTGTGATTCAACCAGTCGATCGAAGACGGGGTTCCGTCCCCCCGGTCCCCTTCAGCCTGCCGCACGCAGTCACTGGCCATCAGCAAACCCTCAAGGTCGCCCTGTACGGCCGCCAGTTCCGCCTTCAGCGCCTGAACCCTGGCCTCTCCTTCCTCCCGCACCCGGACCATCTCATGTTGGGCCTGCTCTTGCAACTCGCTTGACTCCTGAACCCGCCGCCCAAGCGCCCCGGCCTCCCGGCGCAGGATGGCGATCTTCGCCGTCAGGTCCGCCTCCAGACGTTCGGACCGACGGTGCAACGTGGCCAGTTCTTCCTCCCGGCCCAGGAGATCTGCCTCCAGTTTCTGCACGCCGGCCAGAGCCGATTGACACTTGGCGTCCCACTGTTCGCCCTCGCGTCTCAGGGTCGCAATCTCGGCGTCCCGCGACTGCTCTCCGGAAAGTCTGGCGGCACGCTCCGAGTCAAGTTCTCCGGTTGCACGTACAATGGCGGCCGTCAGGCGGTCCACCTCTTCCGTGTGCAACCGCTTTTGGTCCTTTTCCCGAATCAGGGCCTTGTTGAGTTCGAGTTCCACCCGGCCGGAATCCCGTTCCGCAGCGCCCAAACGACCGATCAGATCGACCCGCAGCGCCTCGGCCGTCACGAGTTTCGCGCCAGCCTCCGCCAGCTTCCCTCCCGACTCCGCCAACTCCCGTTCAGCCTCCGCCAGCTTCCCTTCAGCCTCCGCCAGCTTCCGTTCAGACTCCGCCAGTTTCCCTTCCGATGCACCGCATCGCTCCTGGTTCTCCTTGAGCGTCTTCTCCGTGGCCTGCAGGCTCAGTCCGATTTCCGCCACTTTCCCTCGCAGGGCGTCACGTTCGGCCCGCATTGCCTCCACCTCGCGTACGTGTGCCGACGCTGTCCGGGAGGTGTCCTCCTGCTTGACCAGGTAACGCTGCGTCTCGGCGACGAGCGCCAGATTGGCCGTGAGTTCGCGTTCCATTCCCTCGAGTCTCGCCCGTAAGGCAAGAATCTGTTCGTTGCGGGCTTTCAACACCGCATGGACACCGGCCACCTGGCCCCCCCCGGCGGCCAGCATCAGCCGTGACTCCTCGATGATCAGGGGTAATGAGGACTCATCCAGCAGGGCCCTGCGCCCCGTGGAACGCTCGATCAGCGTCGATCCGCGCTGGATGGAGGATTCCTCCGCCAGTGCCCATAGGGCGAGAAGGTTCAGCGGACCGTACGCGGCGCCCTCCGGCAACTGCACCATCCAGTTCAGGCGTAATTCCGGGAACGCATCCACCGGCCGCCAATCGGCCTTATCTGTCGACAGCGCGCAGCCTGGAATGATGCGCGCGTCGGTGGCCCAGGCACACAGGGTGGCCATATCGACGGGGCCGTAGACCGCTCCGTCGGGAGTCCGCATGAACAACAGCCCCACACTATTCCCGGTACCGTCCATAACTCAAATGATCACCCTTCCGGTCGCTCAAAAGCACTGTTCTCGCCACCGCCCTTAAACCGCTGTCGGCGCGGCTTCCGGCACGGGGCCGGATTAACCGCCACATAGACGCTGTCCACGCCGACCAGATGCTCGATTTTGGAAATGAGCGCCTCATCACACGTAACCTTGTACGTGTTGTCCGTATCCAGAAACACCTTCTCGCCACTGGCGAATTGCAGACACACAACGACGGTCGTCCGCCCCGGATGCGCCTCCAGCACACCGCGCAATTCCAGCATCAACGCGTCGCTGAGATGACCGACTGGCAAATGAATGCTCAACCGCTCGGCAAACAGTTTGGGCGCATCCTCCAGCGGGTAGACCTCGCTGGCGATGAGCTTAACCTCGTTCTCCTCGTGCTTCACATCGCCGCACAGGAGCACCGCCTTATCCGCCTGCAGGACGCCCTTATACTCCTGATACGCCTCCGGATAGACGACGACTTCGACATTGCCGTCCAGATCCTCCAGCCGCAACACCGCCATGGGATCCTTTTTCTTGGTAAAGCGCTGGGTCAGCGAGGAGATCAGCCCGCCCAGGCGCGTCGACTTGCCATCCTCGATTTCGCTCAAGCCCTGGACATCCGTCAACTGGTAACGGGCCAGCAACTTCTCATACTGGCTCAGCGGGTGCCCACTCATGTAGACCCCCAGCAGTTCGCGCTCCCCCACAAGCAGATCGCTCTCATGCCACGGCTGGGCCTCCGGTAGTTGGCTGTCGGAGAGCGTCCGGGTGTCGCCTGCGTCAAGCATGTCGAACAGACTGGCCTGGCCCGACTGCTTGTCCCGCTGGGCGGCGGACGCGCGATTCATGGCGAAATCGATCCCCCCGAAAAGCCGGCTCCGATGCATCCCTGGAAAATCAAAGGCGCCGCACCGGATCAGGCTCTCCAGGGTCTTCTTATTCACCTGCTGGCTCTGGACGCGGGCGCAGAAGTCCATCAGCCCCTTGTAGGGGCCTGAGCGTTCCCGCTCGGCGACCAGCTCCCGGGCCGCCCCCTCGCCCACATTCTTGACGCCTGCCAGCCCATAGCGGATGCCCCCTTTCACCGGCTTGAAACGCGTATCGGCCTCGTTGATGTGCGGGGGCAGAATCTCCAGACCCATGGCTCGGCATTCGTTGATAAAAACGGGGATTTTGTCGAGGTTGCCCATTTCACAGGAGAGTAGCGCCGCCATGAACTCCTCGGGATAGTGAGCCTTCAGGTAAGCCGTCTGGAAGGCGACAACACTGTAGGCCGCACTGTGCGACTTGTTGAAGCCATACCCGGCAAACTTCTCGATCATATCGAATATTTCTTCGGATTTCTTGGCGGGAATCTGGCTCGTCTTGGCGCATCCCGCTACAAACTGGGCCCTCATACTCGCCATTTCATCGGCCTTCTTCTTGCCGATGGCACGCCGAAGCAGATCGCCCATGCCCAGGGAAAAGCCGGCCAGCACATTGGCCACACGCTGAACCTGCTCCTGGTAAACCATGTATCCGTAGGTTTCCTTCAGAATAGGTTCCTGCAAAGGATGAGCATACTCGATCGGCTCGCGGCCGTGTTTGCGGTTGATGAAACTGTCGATGAATTGCATGGCGCCCGGACGATAGAGGGCATTCATCGCGATCAGTTCCTCAATCATCGTAGGCCCCAGTTTGCTCAGAAGATCGCGCATCCCTCCGCTTTCAAACTGGAATACCCCGACCGCGTCACCCCGCTGCAACAACTCAAACGTGAGCTTGTCGTCCACCGGGATCCTGTCGATGTCCACCGTTTCACCCCGGGTCTGGCGGACCAGATTCACCGCTTCCTGAATCACCGTCAAGGTCTTCAACCCCAGGAAATCCATCTTAAGGAGACCGATCTTGCCGATCGGGTCCATGGAATACTGCGTGATAATCTGACCTTCCTTATCACGGGTGAGCGGAACGATCTCAATCAGCGGCTTTTCCCCGATCACGACCCCGGCCGCATGGGTCCCCGCGTTCCGGAACAAGCCCTCCAGCACAAAGCCATAGTCAAGAATCCGTTTGCAGTTCTCGTTCGTTTCGTAGGCCTTCTTGAAATCCGGGTTGATCTCCAACGCTTTCTTCAGCGTGATCTTCGGATCCTCCGGCACCAGTTTGGCCAGGCGATCGCACTCTGAGAAGGGGAGTTCCAGCACCCGGCCCACGTCCCGAATCACGGTCTTGGCGCCCAACGACCCGAACGTGATGATCTGGGCACAATTCTCCCGCCCGTACTTTTCCTTGACGTACTCGATCACCTCACCGCGCCGCGTCTGGCAGAAGTCGATGTCAAAGTCGGGCGGCGAAACGCGTTCCGGGTTTAGAAAACGCTCAAAGATCAGGCCATACCTCAGGGGGTCGATGCCCGTAATGCCCAACAGATAGGCCACCAGGCTCCCCGCGCCGGACCCGCGGCCCGGACCCACCGGAATCCCGTGCGTCTTGGCGAAATGAATAAAATCCCAGACCACGAGGAAGTAGTTGATGAAGCCCGTCTTATCAATGACACCGAGTTCATACCGGTACCGGTCCACCAGTTCCTTCTCCCGGCCATCCCTGGGCTGGTCGGGATTTTCCACGCCATAAATCTGGCGCAACCCGTCATGACACAACTTGACGAGGTAGTCCTTCTGCGAGAAAGGCTGGGGAACCTGAAAAATCGGGAAATGAAGCTCGTTGAAAGAGAACCCCACGTCGCAGCGCTCGGCGATACGCAACGTGTTGGTGATGGACTCCGGGATCTCCCGGAACAGGGCGGCCATCTGATCGCCGCTTTTGAAAAAGAACTCCGAGGAATGATAACGCATCCGCTTGGGATCGCTCAGCACGGTTTGCGTCTGGAGACACAGCAGCACCTCATGCGCCTCCGCGTGTTCCTGCTTCAGGTAATGCACATCGTTGGTCGCCACGATGCCGAGGCCCATCTTCTTGGCCAGCGCCACCACCCCCTTGTTGGCCTTGCGCTGCTCGGGAATCATGTGATCCTGCACCTCCAGGAAGAAGTTCCCGGGTCCCATGATGTCCATGTACTGGCGCGCGGCCTTGACCGCACCCTCCCCGTCATCCTCCACCAGTCGCTGGGGGATCTCCCCCTTGAGGCAGGAGGACAGGGCGATCAGGCCCTGCGCATGCCGGGCGAGAATCTCCTTGTCGATGCGCGGCTTGTAGTAAAAGCCCTCGAGATGGGCGGCACTGACGAGTCGCACCAGGTTCCGGTACCCCGCCTCATTCGTAGCCAGAAGCACCAGGTGGTTGCTGTGCGATTTCGAGGAGTGCTCCGTTTTCCGATCGAACCGGCTGCCTTCCGCCATGTAGACCTCACAGCCGATGATCGGCTTGATGCCCTTGTCCTTGGCTG
Organism: bacterium; assembly: GCA_037128375.1. GTDB lineage: Bacteria > Verrucomicrobiota > Kiritimatiellia > CAIKKV01 > CAITUY01 > CAMBRF01. The sequence continues at coordinate 793 of JBAXWO010000140.1, read as the reverse complement.
CCTTGTAGAAGGGAATGACCCCATACATGACCCCGTGATCCGTAATGGCCACGGCCGGCATCTTCTGGGCCACCGCCGCATCGGTCATGTCGGCAATTCGGCAGGCACCGTCCAGCATGCTGTATTCGGTGTGAACGTGTAGGTGAACAAAAGGCGTCATGACAAGACCGGCCCAACAATCAGATCGGAAAACTTCATCACATATCCATCGCCATCGCCACTTCGGGGCATGTGAACGGCGAATCGTATTTCGCGCAGTTGATACACCCCATGTAGAGCTTATGCATCAGCGAGGCCTTGGGAACCTCATGGAATCCCATCTTTCGGAAGAACTCCGGAGTAAACGTCAGTACAATGATCTGGGACGGATGCAGCAACTTGATCCGCTCAATGACCGCCTTGACCAACCCCCCGCCCACCCCATGCTTCTTCAAAGACTTATGGACCGCCAGTGATTTGACTTCGACCGAGGGATGCCGGGCATGGCCGATCTCCGGCAGAATCGACCAGGAAACCACGCCGACAATCTTTCCATCCTTTTCACAGACGAGAAAGCGGTCAATGTTCTGGGCAATATCGGACAGCGGTCTGGCTAGAAGTTCCTTCGGATAGGCCTTGATCAGGCTGTAGATCCCCTCGGCGTCGGTAAAGCCTGCGTTTCGAACAATGAGCTCAGGTTTATTTTTCACGCATGAAGCATACTCCAGACAAGTTTCCGCCGCCAAGGAAAAGATACTCAGGTGCCCGGGGTGCCCGGGGCTTACCCCAGCGCACACGGTACCCCTGCATTTCT
>JBAXWO010000014.1:0-16313 GCA_037128375.1 bacterium | reverse complement strand
ATCTACAATGCCAAAGGCGGCAGCCTGAGTGGCAACGATGACGGTGGTGGCCGCCGCCGCCTCGACAGCAAGTTCAAGATCGCCATTCCGACAGATGGTGATTACTTTGTGCGTGTGGCCGATCACTTGGAGCGTGGCGGTCCAAACTACGTGTATCGCATCGAGCTCATCGCCGCTGAACCGGAGGTGTTCTTTGCCTCGCCGCTGGCGGTGCTGCACAGCGGCGCCAGCCGCGGCTACATGAAGCTTCTGTGGGACAGCCGCGATAAGGCCGAAGCCGTCCAGAACCTCCACCTGCTCGACTGGGTCCCGCTGTCCGCGGACGAACGGCGCCTGGTTTTTGAGGATGTCGACAAACGCTACCGCGACTGGAGCGACCTGGTGCGCAAGGCGAAGCAGGACGCAGCGAAGAAGGCGCCGGAGACGGTGGCCAAGTTCGATGCGCAAATCGCGCTGATCGGACCCATCGGCCAGGCCCTCAAAGAGGTGATGGACCCGGCGGTCTACAACCCGGAAAAGGCGCCCAATCCGCTGTGCAAGCAACTGGCGATTCTGCGGAACGCGACGAACCGGAAGGACCGCGAGGCGGCGCTGGCGGCCGCGCGCGCCGCCTATGCGCTGGTGCGGGATTACGAGGGGAGCAAACTGCCGTTCGGGCGGATGAGCCTGGGGGAAGTGTTGCGCGTTCGCGCGGGATCGGGCACGGGCGTGGACGTGTCCGAGATCAACGTCGAGGCGTTCGGCGATCAGATGAACCTCTACGTCGAGACCGGTCGAAGCACGGGACTCGATGTGGCCCTGGCGCTGCTTTGCGAGAGCCGCCGCTGGAATCAGGGCGGCCTGTATCGGGCGGACGGAGCGGACCGCGCGAAGTTGGAAGCCGTCACCTCGAAGGCGGTGCTGGCCATGCTCGGCGCCCGGAAGTTCGATGCGCGGATCTTCGACCTCTACCGGCAGACGAAGCTGGACAATCCGGCCAGCCGGGAGATCATGACCAAGTTGATCGAGGGGAAGGTGCTGCTCGGCCAGCCCGACTACAGCCTGTCCAGCGATCCCCGTGAACGGGTGATCAGCGCCGCGACGAAGTATCAGTGGCTGATCGAGCGCGAGTTCCCGTGGATGAACGAGAAGTATCCGCGGGAGAGTTATTTCGACGACATGTTCGCGGAAGAAGTGGCCCGCACCCGCCGGATCGACCTGCGGTTCTGGGATCGCAGCAAGGACGCGCAGCGCAAGGGCGCCAAAGCCGTGTGCGCCGTGCTCAAGGGATACGACAAGGTGCCGTTCGGCTATGACGGCGGCGCGCCGGCGTACAGCCCGGACGAATTCTGGGGCGTTTGCTGGAGTGCCGTGACCCGTGCGGACGAGGCCTCCCGGCAGGAACTGCTCGTGGCGGCCGAGGCGGCGTTCGGCAAGACGCGGTTCGACGATTTTGCCGTGGGCCGCGTGGCCATTCAACTGGCGGGCGCGCCGGTGTCGGCGGAGGCCCGCAAGGCCTTGTTTGACCGCATCGCCACGATGCTGGAGCGCATGCGCACCCTGCCGCGCAACGTGGAAATGCCGGACCTCACGGCGGCCCTGGACGCCTTGAGCAAGTCGGGGAATCTCAACGACGTCGAAGCATCGTTGCTTCAGCGCCTGTTCGTCGAAATGCGTCCGGGTTCCTGGGCCGCTGACATGGTGGGCTCCACAACCGAACTGCTGCACAGCAGCATGCTGGTTCGCGGACGCGCCGCGGAATTTCTGCCGGCGGTTCCGTGCCTCTGGGCGGCGGCGCGCGGATGTGAGCCCTCCAGCCGGGTGCGGGCCTACGGCAAACTCGTCGGGCGGGCATCCTCCGCGGCCGACGCCGGTCTGCTTGAACTGGCGGCCACGTACAGCATTGCTGGCCTGACTCTGGGAGAGCAGTTGTACGGAGAAGGTCGGCAGACGCTCGAGGCGATCCGCTCCCGGGCCCTCGTGGCGCTGGGCGGGGTCATCCCGGTCGAACGGACCGACCACCGCTATCCGATCTACGCGGCGCAACTGGCCTTCTTGTCCGGGTTGGATGAGGAGGCCTGGACGGCCAGCACGGCCGCCCGGGAACTGATTACGTCCGAGGCCAAGAATCTGGAGCCGGCGTATCTGCTCTGGATCATCACGAAGGCCACGGCGAAAGGGGAGCTTGCATGGGCCGAGAAAGTGGCCCGGGACGCCATCGACCTCCTGGAGACGACCGGCGCTCCGATGGTGGATAACGAAACGCGGGCCCGGATTTACCTGGCGCAGGCCGATATCGCCGTGGCGCGCGAGGACTATCCCCTGGCCAAGTCCCAGTACGAGCGCATTGCCTTGAACAAGAACTATGAAGGGACGAGGGCCCGCAGCTTGGCTGAAGTCAAGGTGGCCGACGTCGAGCGGTTGACCCGCGACTACAGCGGCGCCATCCTGCATCTGGAGGCCTTGATCCGGCGTGACGATGTGTTCGTCAAGGCTCAGGCCAACTACCTGATGGCGCTGGTCAAGAACGATCAGGAGGAATATAAGGAGGCCCGCGAGTATATCAGCCAGACGCTTCGGCTGGATCCAGGACTCGCGGATGCGCGCATCCTCCAGGGCAGGCTGGACCTGAAGCAGAATAAACTGGACGATGCCCGGCAGATCCGCAAGCTGGGTCCGTTGTCGAGCCAGAAAATCCTGGTGCCCGGCCGATCGCTCTCGATTGAGGTCGAGGACCGCAATCTTTCCGTCGTCGGACGTTCCGCGGGCATCGAGGTGCGCGCCTGGACGAAAGCGGGCGACGAGGAACTCATCATTCTCAGGCCCTTCGGAGACTCCAAGACGCTGTTCCAAGGGGAGATTGCCACCGTGTTGGGAGTCGCGGTCAAGGGGGACCGGATGCTGCAGGTGCTCGGCGGCGATCAGATTTTCTATGACTTTTCGGAGCGCTTCAAGGAGGTCAACAAGATCGCCAGCGCCGCCTCGCCGCCTGTGACGGTCACGTCCGACTCGGAACTGTATGCGTCTTCCGGTAAGATCTTGTCCCGCGAGGAAATGGCCGAGATCGAATTGGAGCGCCAACTCCGCAGCCGCGAGGAAAAGCCCAAAGAGGAGTCGCCGACGGAGACGGTGGCGCTTAGCGCCGTGCGCGCTCTCGATCAGATCAAGCCGGGCAACTCGATTCGTGTGCGTGTGGCGGCTCCGGGTCAGAGCGTGAGGCCGGCCAGGAACACCGTGCAGGTGCGCGCGACCACGACCAGCGGCGACCGCGTGGAGTTCGAGTTGTCCGAAACCAGCGTCTGCTCCGGGATTTTCGACGGCGAGTTGAAGACGACCCTCGCGCCCGCGGCGGCGTTTGCCTCGGACAACAACGAGGGGTCCGATCCGGCCTTCACCATTTCCGCCGGCGACAATCCGCCCTGGGTCGGTCTCACGGACGCCAGGCGGCCGAAGATGCTCTGGGTCGATATGAACGACAACGTCGCCGTCAAGGCGCTGACGGTGCAGGCCGATGTGCCCGCGCGCAAGCTCAAGCGCTTCGCGGTGCAGACCTCCCTGAACGGCAAGGCGTTTACCACCGTGGGCACGTGGCCCGAGCCTGCGCCGGCGTGGAACGGATCGCTTCAGACGAAGGTGATGCGTTTTGTCTTTCCGGAGGGATTCGAAAAAGCCAAGCCGGCGGAGCAGCGGGCCATGATCAACGAGGCGCTTGAGATCGGCGGCGATCCCGCGGCGCCCCCGCCTGTGGTTCTACCGGGTACACTCACGGCCAACCTCGGAGCCCAGATCATGGGGCTGGCGGCCAAGCTGGGAGTGGAACCGGACCTGAAGAGCCCGGAGAGCTGGTACGTGCTGCATCTGCGCGGCGCCTTCTATCTGCCCAAGCGGGCCGAGCGTGCGTTCCGCGCGAATGTCAGCGGGGAAGCGCGCCACGTGCTGGCCGTGGACGGAAGAGTCGCCGATCAGGACAAGCGGACCGGCGCCGTGGCGGTGAGCGGATCGTTCGGCAAGGGCGTGCACGTCCTCGACTTCTACCTGTGGGCCCAGAGGGGCTCACAGGTGTCCTACGCGATCGAGAGCGACATCAAGGAAGTGCCGTACTTCGGTACGTGCCCGGCGGAAATGTTCGACGTGGTCAAGAATCCCCAGATTCCCGTCGCGGTGCAATTCACGCCGGCTTCGGTTGTGGCCCAGCCTGACAACAACGGCTTTGACATCACCTTCGCCACCAACACCCAGGCGCGCCTGATCCGGCTGGCACTGCTTGACTTCGAGGGCGACGCCCCCGCCATCAAGCGCCTGAAGCTGACGGCGGCCGATGGCCGGACGGTGCTCCCGACCAAGCAGGATCTGCTGGCTCTGCGCAAGAACGACGTTCTGGAGTGCGTGCCCGGCGACAAGATCAAGATCATCTTCGAGAACCCCGCTCCGCTCACCAAGGAACGGCGGATTCAGGAAGCCACCCTGGAGGCCACGTTCTGCAACGCCAGACTGAGCGCGAGCTTCATGGAGTTCCGGGATGCCGGCCGCGGCGAGCGCACCCCGTTCTATATCGGGATGCGCCGGTTCCGGTTGGGCGATCCGATCAACGTCTTCATCTACGACGCCGACTGCGACGTCAGCGACAAGGCCGATACGGTCAAGTTCACGGCCCGAGCGACCAGCGGCGCCATCGTGGAACTCGAGGCCCTGGAGGTCGACTCGGCCTCCGGAGGCGGCCGGGGCGGCGTGCACTCCGGGGTTTTCATGGGCAAGATCCTTCCTGTGGATGGCCAGCCGCAGCGCACGAATGAACTGACACTGGCGACAGGCGACGATGTACAGATCACGTACCGCGACATGGAAAACACGGACTTCGGCGTCCCGTGGGACCGGATCGTTGTCGTCGAGCAGGCCGGCACGGACGATCCGGAACTGCGCATGTTCGACGTGGTCTCCTCCCTGCTTCCGCCGAACCTTCGGGTAGAGGAGCCGCCGTCTAACACGGCGCAGAGGGCGGACGCGGGGGGCGGCGGCCACTGGCAGTGGACCGATCTTCCGGGCGAGTTCGTTCCCGGGCGGCGGGTGATTGGGACCACATGCCGGGATTCGATCGACGATGCGTCGTCGTCCACGGGACTGGTGGTGTGCCCGGTGACGGTCGAGATCACCTGGCCGGCCATGGCGCTGTCGTCGTTAAGCACGTTGCGTTTGCATGCCCAGACCGGCTCGTCCCGGCGTAAGACGGCGGTGACCGACGACACCGTCTTCGATCCGGCGATGCCGGGCACGATTACGCTGCAAACCCACCCGGTCGGGGTGGGCGTGGGGGCGCTGCCGCCGGGATACAAGAGCTTGGTCTTCCGCAGTTCCGAGGCCAGGCAAGCCGTGGACGTGGGTTCGCCTCTCGATCAGGGCTTGTTCACGTTCTCGATCCCCCTGCAACTGGGCGAGCCGTCCACACTGCCTGCCTCCACGCCGGAAAGCCGCCTCAAGGACCCCTCGGTCACCAGCACGTTGACAGTGGTGCCGGACGATGAGGTGTTCATCGGGTTCGAGTTCAAGTCTCTGGTCGTTTCCAGCAACGCCGAGACGGGCGTTGTGGGCACGGACACGAACACCCACTGGATCGTGCGCCGCGTGAAACTGCTGGCCGACACCCAGGCGTTCGACGTCATGGACAAGCAATACAGGGCTCCCGTTCACGGTATCTACATGGGTGAGAAGGTATATCTGCGCGTGGTGGATCTGCCCGCTTGCACCAAGACGGGCGAGAAGAATACGTGTACGGTCAGTGTTCAGGCGGGCGACGCACCGCCGATATCCGTGACGCTCACCGAAACCCGGCCGTACTCCACCGTTTTCAAGGGTTTGCTGCAGGTCAACGCGGCCGAGGATGTCGCGGCCAGCAACGCGCCACCGGGCGTTCTCGCGGCGAAGTATGGCGACACGGTGACGTTGACGTACAGCGGGGGCGCGTCCAATCAAACGATCGAACGCTCCTTCCGCGTGGCCACGGGGTCCGATGGCAACATCCAGAGTTTCACCAAGCGGTTCAAGGATCCGAATATCGCGGTGCAGACGCAGTTCTCGGTGGCCGAGGCGTATTTCGAACTGGCCAAGAATCACCGCCAGCTCAAGCAGGAGGAATTGTCGCGGCGCGAGATCGCGCAGGGCAGCAAGCTGCTCCAGGAAGCCATTCGCGACTTCCCCCAGAACGATGCGCGGGCGCAGGCGGACTACCTGCTGGCCGAACTGTCGCTGGAACTGGCGACGGATACCAAGGATGAGGCCGAGAAGAAGAAGATCAGCGGGGACGCGCTGCAGCGGTTCAGCGACATCTGTTCCTCGTACCCGGACAGTCCGTACGCGCCGAAAGCCCAGTTCAAGAAGGCCGTGTCGCTCGAGAAGATGGGCCTGATCGACGAGGCGTGCCAGGAATACGTGAAGCTCGCGTACAAGTACCCGGACCACGAGTTGGTGGCGGAGACGATCGCACGGCTTGGGAAGTACTTCCTCGACAAGGGTAAGAAAATGGAATCCGAGACGGCGTCGATCACCGAAGCCGTCAAGAAGGAGAAGAGGCGTCTGGAGACCGTGGAGATGTACAAGACCGCCGCGCAGGTTCTGGCGCGGCTCGAGAAGCGGTTTCCCGATCATAGTCTCGCGGCGAAGACCTCCGTGCTCTCCGGGCAGTGCTGGATGCGGGCGGAGGATTATGACCGTGCCGTTATTGTCTTCAGGACGGTCGTCGACAGCAAGCGCGCATCGCCCGATCTGGCGGCCGAAGCAATGTACTGGTTAGGCGACGCCTACATGAAGGGGGCAAAGTCGAGTCCGGGGAAAGTCGTGGAAGCGTACCGGGTATGGAAGAAACTCACCTGGGACTATCCCGAGGGGCAATGGGCCAAGTATGCCCGCGGCCGCCTGACGGATCCGGCGGTCGCCGCGGCGGGGGCGGCTGACAAGGACGGCTGAGGCGGGCTTGGCCGGCGCGAGGTCTGGGGCGTGGAAGAGGCGCCGGACGGGCGCCGCGGGAGAACAGGCGGACAACGCGGTAGGAGCGGGGCGCAACATGACACATACCAACGAACGGGTGCTGCAACAGACCGTCGAACAACTTCGGTTCGCGCGGGCGCAACTGGAGGACAGGGTCGGATTGCTCGAGCGAGAAAATGCGGAGCTGATCCAGCAACTGAAGGATGCCGGTATCGCCGCGCGGGCGTCCATGCTGGGCTTCGATCGGTTGCCGCCGCCGCTCGAGGCGCCGGACACGGCCGCTGTTCAGGCGACCCAGGCGTTCATGACGGGGGCGGAACGGCAGCTTCTCCAGAAGGTTTGTGCGGAGGCCGAGATCATGCGGCTCTATCAGACCGCGACCCGGGTCCCCGTGGGGCTGTGGCTGATCGAGCGGCGCGTCTGGCTCGCGGTCACGCGCGACGCGCTGATCCTGCTCGCCGCCGGCCGCCGGCCGCTGGCGCAGCGCGTCCAGTTCCTGCACCTCTATGAGAGTCTCTACAACCCCGTGACGGGCGAACTGGTGTTGGGGCCGGACCGCGAGTATCGGGTCGGCCAGGTGCGATTGCCGCCCGTGGAAGGCAGTCAGGTTTTGGCGGAGATCTATGGCGCACTGGCGCCGCGTAAGGAAAGGAGCAGTTAACATGTTGGAACGATTGATCATGGGCGGGTATATGATGATCCCGCTCGGCATCTGCAGCGTCGTGATGGTGGCGGTCATTCTTGAGCGGAGCATCGCGTTTCGTCGCAACAGCCGGCTCGATATCCGGACCCTTCGGACCAAGGTCCGTAACCTTGTGGGGGAGGGGAAGGTGGACGAGGCGATGACCTTGTGCGCCAGCACGGCGAGCCCCGTGGCGGCGGTGCTGCTGGTGGGCCTGCAGACCTGCAAGCGCAGCCAGATCATGCGCGCTTCGGCTCCGCTGCAGCGGCAGTTGATGAAGGAAGCGATGGATGACTATACGCCCCAAGCGCTGCACGTCGTGGAACTCCGGCTCAACTGGCTGGCGACCATCGCCAACGTGGCGCCGCTTTTCGGGATGACGGGCACCGTGACCGGTATGATCCGTTCCTTCGGATCCCTCGCCGGCGCCGGTTCGCTCGATGCCGGAGTGGTCGGCGCCGGTATCTCGGAGGCCCTGGTGGCCACGGCTAGCGGCCTGATCGTCGCGTTGATCTCGCTGATCCCCTACAACGCGTTCATGAACAAGGTGGCCAAGGTGAACCTGGAAATCGGGGAAGCCGCCTCGGATCTTGTCCAGGCCGCCGCCCTGCGGGGGGAAAGCGATTCGCAAAGCCTGAGGATTCCGCCTGATGCGCCGTAAATTCCACATGCGTCAGTTGACGCAGGACGCGGTTCCCACCACGTCGCTGGCCGACATGATGTTCCTGCTCCTGATCTTCTTCATCATGACCACGACGCTGGCCAGGACCACGGGCTTCATCACGGACGTCCCGATGGGCACCAAGGGCGCGCAACAATCGGCGTCGGAGAAGTCGCCGTCGGTGGTCTTGCACGACGGGAAAATCACCGTGAACGAGGACCAGGAGATGACCATACAGCAGTTGCGCAACTACATCTCCGGACTGCATCTCGATCGGAAGCGGGGCGACGCCAAGGTCGTCATCATCAGCGCGGAAGGGGTCGTGCCCTATCAGATGTACTACGAGACACTGGCGATGGTGCAGAACGCCAGCGGCGTCGTGGCCATCGTGTCGGATGAGGTGGAGAAAAAATGATCCGCAGACCCAAACACGAACTGCCGATTGTCCCGACGGCGAATCTGGTGGATATCGCCATCCTGCTGATCATTTTCTATATGGCGTGCAGCAATTTCCTGTCCGTAACCGGTAAGCTGACCCCGCCCAAGGCGCCGGATCTCTACAAGGTCGAGGAACCGCTTATCTCGGTTTCGGTGGATCAGGAAGGCACGATCATGCTGCAGGGGCATGAGGCGGCTAACGCGGCGGAGGTGGAGGCCGTTATAGGCGTGTTGTTGCGGGACAAGACGGCGGAGGACAACAAGAAGCGGATGGTGATGTTCAAGTGCGACGCGACCGTGAAGCGCCAGGTCTACCAGCCTGTGCTGGACGCGATCGTTCATGCCGGCGGCCTGATTCTGGCCGTTGGAGAAAACACGGAGAAATAGAAGACATCCCCGCACAAGGGGAATGGCGGATCGAACGAGGAAGGAGCGAACGATGGCTACGAAGGAAGAACGCAGAACCGATGCGGTATCGCCGGAGCAACTGCTGGTGGTCTTTTCCAAGGGACGTATTTTCTTGTGGATGACGGTGGCGATCCTGATCCACGGTGCTGTGATCGGCGCCACGTCGCTCACCTACATCCGGGACACGTGGATAGATAAGGAGGGCGCGCGGATCCGGAAGGAAACAGCCGCGAAGGCGCTGGCCGATGCCAAGGCCAAGGAGAAACAGGCCGCGATGGCCGCCGACGCCCGTGCCTCGTCCACCAATGCGCCGGGTGCGGAGTCGTCCACCAATGCGACGCCTGATGAATCCGCGGCGGGCAGCGGGCGGGGCGTCAACCGCGGCGAGGGCGGTGCGAATGTCCCGCCGACCGCCGGCGACGATACCGCGATTCCGGCCTCCCGCACGAACTCGGCTTTGGTCCAGAAGATTCAGGAGGTGGCGTCCAGCAACGAGATCCCTGCGCAGCCGAGTTTGGGCATCAACCTGGAGGATACGAACCACTGACCGCCGCACGACCGGCATCGGGCCGGCCGGGATAGCGGAGGGAAAGGCGAGTCGCCATGCGTATACGACCGTACAGTTTCTGGCCGATCATCCTGGGATTCCCGCTGGCCATACTGGCGGGCGTCCTCGGGCATTATGCCATTCTCTGGGCGGTGATGTACGGCGACCTGCTGTCCGCCTGGCCGCAATTACGGATTCCTTTCCTCGAACGCGACATCGAGGGGGCCATCGGCCTGTTCGCCCGCGTGGGCGGAGGCGTGGGGGGCGTGCTCATCGTCGTCGCCTTCCTGACGCTGTTCCTGACGCGCGGCTGGGTGCTTTGGATGTATCGCAAGGGCTGCATCGCGGTTTACGTGCTGTTCCTGCTGTACGTGCTGCTGATGAACCGGATCACCGGCGCTCTGATGGAAGCCAACGTGCTGGTCAACGGGAATTGCTTCAATCCCGTGTCGCTGTTTTTCCTGCGCTGGCATCTGCTGTGGCCGGTGGGGCTCGCCGCGCTGGGTATGGGCCTGCTTCACGTGATGGCCTCCCGGCGCAGGGTGATCTCGCTCTACACCGGCATTCACGACGAGCGGCCGGCTCCCGGGGACATCATCGTCGAGAACATCCTGTCGAACGGGAGCGACCCTCGCTACCGCAAGAGTTGGGTGTCCAGCGTCTGGTTGCACGTCCTGGTGCTCCTTGTGATCCCGTGGTTGCTGTCACAGCGGGGGTGCGTCGATCCCTACAAAGTTCCCAAAGGCAGCGGCAAACCCCAGACCCTCTCCTCCGTCGTCCCTGTGACCAAGATGATCAAGAAGCAGAAGGACAAGAGAAAGAAGAAAAAGAAGTTCGTTGTGAATGCCAAGTCGGCCATTTCGTTCCACATTCCGGATCTGGACGAATCGGATGTGGCCCGCCAGGTGGACGACGAATCCATGGTGACATACGTGGCCGATCCCAAGCGAACGTATTCAACGGTGGCGACGGGCGTCCGGCCCGGCGCCGGCGGGGGACGCACGGGGGTGGGGGGGGGAACCAGGGCGGATGGCCCGACGGCATGGAAAATCACAAGGTCCGATTGATTCGCCTGGAGCACGGCGGGCGAGGGTGGGACGACGGTATGGACTCCAGGCAGCGCGCCGACCTGAACTTCCTGGACGAGTTCCGGAAACTGACCTGCTTCAACGTGACCACCAAGACGGAGAGCCACCGTATGGCCTTGCTGGCCCGCTACCCCAAGGGCTACGCGCCGCCGTTCGTGTTCATGACCGGTGAAGGCGATATCGGCGTCACTGAGCGGGATGTGACGGCGCTCCGCGATTATCTGCTGGGCGGGGGCATGCTTTTTGTCGACTGTTCGAGTCCGATGTTCCATCAATCGTTCTGTGCGCTGATGGCGAGAACGCTGCCGGGGGAACCGCTGCAAGTGATTGCCGACGACGACATCATCTTCCAGATTCCCTTTACCTTCCCTAATGGCGCGCCTCCGTTCTGGCACCACGGCGGAACGCGCGCCCTGGGCATCAAGCACAAGGGGCGATGGGCGGTGTTCTATCATCCCGGCGACATGCATGACGCTTGGAAGACGGGCCATTCCGGCATGCGGGCCGATTTGGCCGACGAGGCCGTACAGCTGGGCGTGAATATCGTGTACTACTCGTTTACGCATTACCTGGAACTCACAAGGAAGTATCGGTGATGATCGCGAAATTTTTCGAGTTATTCGGAGTGGCGGGGACGCTGTCCGTGCTGGCCTGGATCGCCGGGGGGGCGATGGTGCTGGTCAGCCGGCGGGCCCGGCATCGCTGGCGCTGGATGTTCATGGCGCTGGCCGCCGCTGTGGCCGGGGTGTTGTTGGGCAACGTGACGACGCGGGCGATTCTGAGTTCCACACTCGACGATCGCGAGGAGATCGCGCGCGCCATTGCCATGGCGCGGCGGGCGGTAGCCGACGGGTCCCAGACCACGGCGGGCGAGGACGGGCAGATCTCCACGAGGTTCGCGGAGGATTCCCGGAAGGAGGCGGCGACGGCGGCGGCGACTGCCGCCGGCGTAGAATTGCCGACATCCACCGCCGAAAAGAATGCGGTCGAAGGCTCGGGCGAAAGCATCGACCTGATGTCCGTGACGGCGCTGCCGGACAACGCCGCAGCAGAGCCCGAATACGCCCGCGACGGTAAGAAGGAGCGCGCGGCGGGGAAGAAGGTCGAGAGCAAGTTCGATAAGGATGTCGTCATCAAGAAAGAGGAAGTGACCCCCTGGTATTTGAAGGAGAAGGACTATCGGGCCGCCCGGATACTGGAAACCGTCAATTGGCTGTTCTCGCGGCTGGTGTTGCTGGCGGCCATCGGCATGATCGTGTGGGTGTATCTCCGCGCCTTCAACGCCACGCGGCAGACGCGGTATCTTCTGCCGATCGGAGGGCACTGGCTCGATAACCTTTCGCCCAGAAGTCGGGTGGTGTTGGTCGCGGCGGAGTCCGCCAGTGTCCTGTCGCCGGAGATCTATGCGTCCGCCGCGTTGCGGCGCGGGGAGAATCTGATCTATCTTGGAGCGCGCGATCCCTGGGCGGGGATCGACCGTCTGCCGCGGCTGGATCTGCGGGCCTGCTTCCGGTCCGCAGGGGCGGCTTGCCGAGCGTTTGCCGCGTCGCGGGAGGAGCGGTCGAAAAGTGCGCGTGCGGTGGGGTCTGTTTTCGGGTGGGCGTTGAAGGCCATCGGGGCTGTCTGCCGTGGGGGGGTGGCGGGCTGGACGCGAGCGATCCGCGCGCTGCGTGCGGCCCTGCAGTGGAAGGTCCTGCGGTGGATGCCGAAGCTGGCAACGTATCTGGCCACGCGTGACGCTTCGCTCGCGGTCCGGCGTCTGTCGCGCCAGATCGGGCGGGCGCTGCTTCGTTGGGAAGTACCGAAGATCGTTGCCGGGTCCCGCCATATGCCGCCGCAAAACGAGTTTCTGCTCGACGGCGCCTGGTTCGGGCAGTATGCCGTCGTGGTGTCGGCTGCCGGCGCCGCTCCGGGCGTGCTGTCGGACCTGGTGGACCTTTTGTGGGAGCGGCACGCGAGCGGCGCGGCAGCCAGGCAAACGGTGCATCTGCTCTGGACGCTGCCCCAGCCGCCCGCCGCCGAACTTTTGGCCGCACTGCGGCACATCGCCGGCGGTACGAATATCAAGCTGGTCGTCTGGAACGGCGGCGCGGTGCCCGCGGAACTGCGCGAAGGCTACGACGAGGTCTGTGACGTGTCGTCGCTGCCGGAGTAGGCGCGTCGCCGCCGCGGCTAGTGCCCGACATCGTCGCGGAGAAGGGAAAACGAACAATGCATGGAAATCGGATGGTCGTTCTTGCTGGTCTCGCCCTGGCCTTCTGGAGCGCTTTGATTGGACCGCGGACTGTGACGGCTGCGCCCGCCAATACGCCGGCAGCCGCGTCCGCACCCGTTGTCGCACCTCCGCTGGCGTCCCAGCAGGCGTCTGCCGCCACGGACTTCGACGGGCGCCTTCGGGAAGTGGAGGCTGCGGAGGCGGATACGGATTTCGCCAGGGCCATCCGGCTTTGCCAGGCCATGATCACAGACTTCAAGACTGGCGATCAGTTGAAGACGCTGGGGGAAGCGCTTCGCCGCCTGACGGACGGAAAGAAGACCGCCTCCAAACTGGCTTTCGCCGTGCAGAAACTCGCCGCGAGCGACGTGCAGGCGCGGCAGGCAGGCGCGCAGGTGCTGGAGGATGAAGGGGATCTGGGGGTCATCTTCCTGCGGCACGCTTTCAGGACGAAGGAGGAACCCATTGCCCGGGAGGCGGGTCGCCTCCTTGCCAAGATGGGTGATACCGGTTCGATCCCGCTGTTCCTCGACAAGTTGATGGCGGATCCGCGATCCCCGCTCGCCGAGGTGGCGTCCCAGGGGCTCGTGCTCATGGTGCACACCATGGATAAGAGCGTCGTGGCCTCCTGTTTTGGACTGGTCCAGTCCGATAAGGGTTTCGTCATGGCCAGGGTGGTTGACGTTCTGGAGGCCGTGTTCCTTCGCGAATGCAAACGGGACGAGAAAGCGTTTAACGAAGCCGCGGGCCATCCGAACGCCGCGAATGTCCTGCGGGATTACTTCAGCACGGCTCTGCTATCCACGAATCCGGCGGTCGCGGGGTGGGCCTGTGAACGCGTGTTGGACATGCTCCCGATGCGGGAGGGATTCCGCGTCCGGTACTACCCGAACACGGAATTCAAGGGGGTTGCCGTGGACCGACTGGAATCCGCGGTCAGGCTCGATCTCGACCGTTCGCTGCGTACCGGCGGGCGCAGCAACGACCTCTCCGTGCGCTGGACGAGCGACGTGCTGGTCCGTCAAGCCGGAGACCACACGGTCGGTCTCCAGGCCTCGCGTGACCTGCCGCGCACGATCCAGCTGTGGGTTGACGACAAGCTAGTGCTGGAGGGGGTCCATGACGTGAGCGCGCCGTTGACCCTCGAAACCGGCTGGCACAAGCTTCGGATCGACTACGTCAAGCAGACCGGCGGAATCAACGTCGGCGACATCGGTTTCTCCTGGGCCGGTCCGAAGGTCGAAGGCGTGCAGGTCGCGCAAGGCCCGGCGGTAGCGTTCATGCACGGTCCGTGGCCTGAGGAGGTGGCCGCGATGGCCAGGGCGGCCGCGGATCTGGGCGCCAGGGATTATCCCGTCGTGAAAGCCGCCCGGCAGAGGCTGGCGGAGGCGGCGAGCCTCGGCCGTGTGTTCCTGCTGAACGCGATCCGTTACGGAGCGGCGCCCGAGGCGGCCGCCGCCGCGACCTTCCTGGGCGGGACGCAGGACAAGGACGCCCCGCCCCTGCTGTTGGCGCGGTTGAAGCAGGAGAAGGATGCCGCGGCTATCGCGGCGCTGACCGATGCGCTCGGTGAGCTCGTCGGCGCAATCGACCCGAAGGCATTCCCTGAAATGTTCAGGGAGGCGCTGGCCGATGGCGCAGGCGAGATGAACCCCTATGCCTCCATCCTGTGCGCGGCGCTGTGGCGGACGTGCGGGAGCGACGCGAAGAAGTTCGGCGGTCTGGTGGGCAACCCCGAAGGCCACGCGAAGCTGGACGCGCATGTCAAGGCGGCCCTGGCTTCCAAGGATCAGGCGGCCATGGCGCGTGCCTGCCGCACCGGCTACCCTTTTGCCCCGCTCCTGCTGGGGCTGCGGGGCCGGTACTACAAGGATCCGAACTTCGTCGATCTGGGGGCGGAACGCCTGGACTCTCAGATCACCGTGGCGAACCGCCGGTTCCCGCTGCCGACGAACCGGCAGGACAACATTTCCGCGGAATGGAGCGGCATTCTGGTCATCGAGAAGACCGGCGATTACGCCTTTGCGCCGGAGGCTCGTAGTTCGGCGGCGTTCTTTGTGGACGGGATTCCGGTGAGCGTTAAGATGTCGCTGACGTCCGGCGTTCACACGATCCGCGGGTCCTTTGTGCAGAATCAGCCGGGCGCGGAGTCCCGGGTGAGTCTGGGCTGGTCGGGTCGCGGAATACAAGGCCAACAACCGGTGACGGGGGCGCTGCGGGGTGCGCCATGGGACGGCAAACTCGCGGAACTGGGCAAGGCCGTGGCCGACTTGGCGGCGGTCGATCCGGCCAAGGCGGGCGGTGCGCGCGAGACGTTGGTGAATGCCGGCGAGGTGGGGCGCGTGTACCTGCGCAACGGGGTCCGCCACGGGACGGCGGCCGCGGCGGCGGCCGCGGCGGCGTTGCTGGCCGAGTACCTGGACAAGCCGGCGGTCGCTCCGATGCTTGCGCGGTTCGCGGGCGAGAAGGACGCAAGTTTGAGCACGGCGCTCGCGGGCGCTCTGTGCGAGATGGCGGGGGAGATCGACTCGAAGGCGTTGACAGATCTCTATCGGACGGCCTTGGCGGAGGGCGCGGCGGTGATGAACCCGCGGGTCAGGATTCTGTGCGCGGCGTTGGTTGCTTGCGGCGGCAGTCCGGAGGCATTCAACAAACTGGTGAACACTCCCAACGGGTACGCGTCGCTCCAGAAACACGTGCAGGCGGCCCTGGCGTCAGCCTCCCCGGAAACAGTTCGCACGGCATGCCGCTACGGTGCGCCCTTCGCTCCCGCCTTGCCGGGATTCATCGGACGGTACTACTTGGGTCAGGATTTCAGGGATCTTGCTCTCGAAAAGTTAGATCCGCAGGTCAACGTTCCCAACCGGCAGTTCCCCTATCCGGACAAACGGCAGGACAACATCTCGGCGCGCTGGACGGGTCTTCTGCGCATCGAGAAGCCCGGGGACTACACGTTCATTGTCAATGCCCAGGGCGGAGCCAACGTCTGGGTGGACAACCGGCACGTCGCGGCCAGCGCGCAGTCGGGAGAGCAGAAGAAGGATGCCGTCACGCTGAGCCCGGGGTTGCACAAGGTGCGCGTGGACATGTGGCAGGCCAGCGGCAACAACCAGGTGCAGCTCCAGTGGGTGCCGCCGGGCGGCACTCGTGACTGGATTCCTTCCGGGCTCCTCGTGAGCGCCCCTGCCGAAGCCGTCCTGGCCGAGGTCGAAAAGGCCGTCGCTGGCCTGTCGTCCGCGAAGCCGGAAGAGGTTGGCGTGGCGGCTGAGGTGCTGACGCGGCACGGAGCGCTTTCGCTGTTCTTCCTCGGCCGCGCG
>JBAXWO010000139.1:0-6585 GCA_037128375.1 bacterium | reverse complement strand
GGCGGTGATGCCGGAGGTGCCGACCTCCGTGATTTCGACCGCGGCCGGACTGTCGACCATGACAATCGTCTGGGGTCCGGCTTTCACGAGCTTGACCTTGTCCACCCACAGTACGGGCTCTTTCTTGCCCTGGGAGGGTGTGAAGGCGACCGTGACCTGGTCCTGTTTGGTCGGCCGCCAGCTGGCGGGTTCATACTGGGACTTGGTTGAGGACAGGCTGAACTGTCGGACGGTGCCCTCCACGTCAAGTTTGAATGACCCATAGCCGGTAGCGGACACCTTGCCGCCGGCTTCATCCGCGACGACGCCGGTCGTGCCGGCCATCCATAATCCCAATATTATAACGGTCCAAACAGGTTTGATCATACGTAAGTCGTCTTTTTTGGTACGCGACGCCGCGTACAATTGACATCGCTTTTGTGGTGTGTCACTCTACGACCTCTTCATGAATAGACGCAAGACCATTGTTTTTCTCGGTGACGGCATGGCCGATGAACCGATCCCGGAATTGGGCGGGAAGACGCCGCTGCAGTTTGCCCGGACGCCCGGGATGGACCAGATTGCGAGAGAGGGGCGGTCGGGAACTTTGTTGACGCTTCCGGCGGGCTATCCCACGAGCAGTGAAGTGGCCAATATGTCCGTACTGGGGTGCGATCTGGCCAGTGAGTACTGCGGCCGCGGGCCGCTTGAGGCGGCGGGCCGGGGGGTTGCCCTGGGACCGGATGATACGGCCTTCCGGGTCAATCTGGTGACCATCGGGGAGGGGATATTGCGTGACTTTTCGGGGGGGCATGTGGCGCCGGCCGACGCGGCGGAACTGATCGCGGCGCTGAATGAGCGGCTGGGCGACTCCTGTGTGCGCTTTTATGCAGGCGTGAGCTATCGCAATATTCTGGTGCTGTCAGGGAAAGACTTTTCGCCGGGCGTGCGCACCGATAAGCCGGACGACAATCACGGTGAGTATGTGCAGGATCATCTGCCCGTCTCGTCGGCGCCCGAAGGGGAGACGACGGCGGCGCTCCTGCGTGAACTGATCCTGAAAGCGCCCGCGGTGCTGGCCGATCACCCGGTCAACCTTCGTCTGCGTGCGGAAGGCAAACCGGAGGTCAATGGCATCTGGCCGTGGAGCGGGGGCAGAGTCGGGGCCCTGCGCAAGTTGAGCGACAAGTATGGCGTGAATGGCGCCGTCATTTCGGCGGTGGATGTCATCGTGGGACTGGGGCGGTGTCTGGGCATGGCGGTGATCAAGGTGCCCGGAGCCACCGGTTACATCGATACCAACTACGAGGGGAAAGCGCTGGCAGCCATCGAGGCCCTTAAGACGCATGATTTCGTCTACCTCCATTTGGAGGCGATTGACGAGGTTTCGCACGAGCAGAGCCTGAAACTGAAAATCCAGGCGATTGAGGATTTCGACTCCCGGATTATCGTTCCGGTATTGCAGGCGGTGGGACCGGCCGTCAACTGTGCGGTCCTGCCTGATCATCCCGTGCCGATCAAAATGGGGCGGCATACGCGGACTCCGGTGCCTGTTTCCGTCCGGGTCGCCGGGGTTGGGCCGGACGGGGTGACGGCCTTCAATGAGGTGGATTGCCTGGGGGGCGCCTTGGGCGGGATGAAAGCCGACGGATTGATGCGCGTGTTGCTGGCATGAATGTCCTGACGCGAGAACTTCAGGCCAGTCTGTCCCCGGTCACGGTCGGGGAAGCCGGTGAGTTGGCGGCGATCATCACTTTTGGCCCGGAGTTTTCGGGATTCAAGGGTCACTTTCCGGGCAATCCCGTTCTTCCCGGCGCTTGCCTGGTTCAGGCGGTGCTGGTGATGCTGGCGGCACAGAAGCGGAGTCCTGTGACGTTGAAGCGCATTGTCTCCGCGAAATGGTTTGTCCCGGTCAGGCCGGGGGCTGAACTCCGGTTCGTTTGTGTGGAGCGGAAGGATAGACTGATCGAAACGGCGGTCAGCGCGCAGGTGATGTGCGGCGAGACGAGGGTGGCCGACCTCTCTCTGCTGGTGCGCTGCGGCGAAAACGGGAAGGATAGTCCCGCATGAGGTCCGGCCACTCCAGTACCTGGGTCGCGATTCCTGTTTACAACAATAAGGATACCTTGCGCGCCGTGGCGCTGGCCTGTCGCGAAGAGTTGCCGCATGTGGTGGTGGTGGACGACGGGAGCACGGATACGGATATCGGGGCGTTACTGAGCGACGTGGATGTAAGGGTTCTCCGGCACGCCGTGAACGCGGGCAAGGGGCAGGCGATTCTCACGGCACTCCGCTACGTCCGGGAACGCGGCGGGGAGTTCATGATCACCCTTGATGCGGATGGCCAGCACCATCCCGGCGATATTCCCAAACTTCTTGCAGCGATCGAGGGGAATCCGGCGGCCATCATTATCGGCGCCCGGCGCATGGACGGCCCGAACGTACCGGCGGCCAGCCGGTTCGGGTTGCGGTTTTCAGATTTTTGGCTGCGCGTGGAGACGGGGGTGGGCATGCGGGACACGCAGAGCGGTTTTCGCGCCTATCCGGTGGCCTACGTATCGGCCCTGCGACTTACGGGAAACCGCTATGAGTTTGAGACCGAAGTGCTCGCCAAGGCTGCCTGGGCGGGTTTGGCCGTTGTCTCAGTTGACGTGGAGGTGACCTATGCGGAGCGCGGTCGGCGTGTGTCACATTTCAAGCCCTGGCTGGATAATCTGCGCATCAGTTGGATGCACTCCAAACTGGTGAGCCGGCGACTCCTGCCCTGGCCTCACCGGCAGTTGGTGCGGCGCGTCGAGGGTCGTTCCGCGGTTTCGCTGCGTCATCCGATCCTGTTTTTCAAGAGCCTGATGCTGGAACATGCCACTCCCGCCGAACTGGGAACGGCCGCCGCCGTGGGAACGTTCATCGCCACGCTGCCGATTCTCTCCCTGCATACGGTCCTGATCATTTATGTTACCACGCGGTTGCATCTGAACCGGGTCATGGCGGTCACGATTCAAAACGTGTGCATGCCGCCTTTGGTGCCGTTTCTCTGCGTCGAACTGGGTTACTGGATGCGGCATGGGCGCTGGCTGCGCGAGATGACGCGTGAGAGTTGGGTTCATCAGGCGCCGCAGCGATTGTGGGAATGGTGCCTGGGGTCGTTGGTGGCGGCGCCCGTCATTGCCGTGGTCACGGGTCTTCTGGTATTTGCTGTGGCGACCTGGCTGGGCAGGAAGGAAATCCCCGGCCGCAATTTAACTGCACGATGAAGTTGACATGGGCGGGCGTTTTGGACATCATGCGCGGCTCTATACGGATGGAATAAGAGAGTTGGAGTGGAATCATGTCCCAGCATGCAAGTTTGAAATCGGGCCAGAAAATTGCGGCCAAACGTAGTGTCCTCAAGCGCTTTGAGCGCGTCGATCTCCTGCGCAAACGCGGGAAATGGAAAGATGGAGACCGTGGAGTCGGGCTCCCCAAGACCAAGCCGGACGCCTAACGTCCGATTGCAGAAGTATCTCGCTGCGTGCGGGTTAGGTTCACGCCGCGCGTGCGAGACGCTGATTGCCGACGGGCAGGTGACGGTCAATGGCCGGCTTGTCTGTCAGCAGGGAGTCTGCGTAGACCCGGACGTCGATCGCATCGAGGTGGGTGGCCGGTCTATCGGGGTCGAGCGTAAGCTTTATCTTCTCCTGAATAAGCCCCGGGATGTCTTGTGCACCTCGCATGACACCCATGGGCGGCGTACGTTTCTTGATTTTTTCCCCGGTATGGCGACGCGTCTTTTTTCGGTGGGGCGCCTGGACCGGGCCAGTGAAGGGCTTCTGATTGTTACCAACGACGGCGATCTGGCGCTGGCGTTGACCCATCCCCGACACGAAGTCCCCAAGACCTATCATGTGCGTCTGAACGGATTGCTTTCCCCGGAGGCCCTCTCGCGACTGCGGCAGGGAATTCTGTCGGAGGGGCAGACGCTCCGGGCCGAGCGTGTCGTATTACGTTCCAGTCGCGACCAGGACTACGAGGTCATCCTGAATGAAGGGCGAAAGCGGCAGATCCGGCGCATGGTCGAGGCTATGGGACTCAAAGTCCTGCGGCTGAAACGGGTGGCGATCGGTAGCCTGACGATCGCGGGCCTGCGTTCCGGGACCTGGCGGCATTTGTCGGAGGCTGAGCGGCGGTCACTGATGGAACAGGCAACTGGAAGCCGATGCGGTGAGGCGCGGATGAATCCGGATATGGATGAAGGAGAAGAATAAATGAAGATCTGGGCATGGTTTCTGGTGATGGCCGTCCTGGCGCCGCTTTCGGGTGGGGCGGCGGACGGTGAGAAGGTCAGGGTCGCCGGCGAACACGTTAATTTGCGGGTGCGTCCGGTCGCGGATTCGGAGGTGGTGGCGCAGGCGGACGAGGGGGCTGTGTTGACCGTGCTCCGTTCTGAGGGCGATTGGGTGGCCGTGCCGACTCCGACGAATGCGAGCGTATGGGTCAAGGCGGAATTCGTGAAGGACGGCGTGGTGTTGTCGGAGCGCCTGAATATCCGCTGTGGTCCCGGGTTGAGTTATCGTGATGTGGGGGTGGTGCGGCGGGGGGAGCGCCTGGTAATCGCGCAGACGAGGGGCGACTGGCTGCGGATCCTGCCGCCCGACGGCTTGGTCCTTTGGGTCAGTCGCAGCCTCGTGGCTCCGGTGAGCCCGGTGGGCCCGGTTGAGGTTGAGAGTCCGCCTGTCGAGGTCGCCGTGGGGGCGACCACGGGGACGGTGACCGGAGTCGAGGCGAACAGGTCCGTTCCGGTTGCGGTGATGCCAGCCGGGTCCATTCACACGCTGCCTGATGGTGTGACGGCGGACCGGTTGGCGCCGGTCCTGGGGCAGGGGGCCGTGATTGAGCGGCAGGGGATCATGGAGCGGGTTCCGCTGGCTTTTATGCGCGGCGTGGCATTCCGCCTCGTGGATCGTGTTGAAGGCCGGAAGACAACGGTATGCTATGTTCGCGGCGAGGAGCCGGTCATCCTTGCCCTGCTGGGGCGGCGTTGTGCGGTGAAGGGACGTGGGTACTGGCTTAATGGCGAGCCGGTGCCGCTCATTTATGCGGACAGCGCGAAGCCGGGGTCTGAATCCCCGTGAGGGGTGGGGGGCGCCCTTGCGCTCGGCTGAGATCCCTGCCATAGTTCCAGCATGTCCACTGATCTCAGGGAAGTCATGATTTACGCCGATGGGGCGGCCAGGCAGGCGGCGGATCTGCCGCCCGATGAGGGGTACGAGCAGCCCAGGGCGCCCGGGCCGCCTGTACAGGGTCAGTTCGATCTATTTGATGTGAGGCAGACTGACGATCCAACCTGAGGGTCAGCCGCAGATGCCCCACAGAGCGTGAGGGCTACCGGTAGACTTCCCGGCGGTTTCCGATCCGAAGCACAAGAACGATCAACTCGCGGTCCTCGATCGTGTAGATGATGCGCCAATCCCCCACGCGAATGCGCCAGTGATCCCGCTGGCCTTTTAGCTTCTTGACGCCGGGTGGGCGGGGATTGTCCTCGAGGGCGTCAATGTGCTTTTGCAGGCGCGATCGCAGGGAGGCGGGAAGTCCAAGAAACTGACGGCGCGCGGCGGGCAGGAAGGATACCGCGTAGCTCATGCAAGCCCAGCCTCACGCTTGATCGCCGCCCAAGGTACGGCCGCCGCAGGGTTCTTCCGGTGCTCGGCAAACGCCTTGTCGGCTTCCCGGATGTCGTCAAGCTCCTCGAGGGCTTCAAGCATGTCGGGCGGGATCATGACGGCAACAGCTTTACGGCCTCGCTTGACGATAACCGCCTCGTGTCCGTCCTCCATCCGGCGCAATGTCCCGGCGAAGTCCCGTCCGGCTTCTATGACGCTCACTGTTGTCATGGGGACAGTATCCCATAACCACCACGACGCGGTCAAGAGCCACCGCCAGGCGACCAGTAATTCGCATTATGGCCACTGCGCAGCGAACGGCCGGCGTGGAAGCCGACGCTCCACGGTCAAAAGCATCGTTTTCGGCAAATTTGGAGAGTCCGGTTCCACCACGACCACAAACGGGGAGACCAAAATGAGAATAGCTGGAGAGGTGGGGGGCGCCCTTGCGCTCGGCTGAGATCCCTGCCATAGTTCCCGCATGTTCACTGATCTCAGGGAAGTCACGATTTATGCCGATGGGGCGGCCAGCCCCAATCCGGGCTCGGGCGGTTATGGGGTTGTTCTCATCCGCGAGGGACAGCGCCGGGAGCTTTCAGGCGGATTCAGACGGACCACCAATAACCGCATGGAGATCCTGGGAACCATCGTGGGCCTGCGAGCGTTGAACGGGGAAAAGCACAGGGTAACGATCTACAGCGACTCCAAGTACGTTGTGGACATGTTCAAGGGCGGGTATGCCGAGCAATGGAGACGGAACGGGTGGAGGCGGAACAAGGGGAAGGATCCCGCGCTGAATCCCGACCTGTGGAGCGAGTTGCTTTCGTTGTCCGCCGGGCATGACGTGCAGTTCATCTGGGTAAGAGGCCATGCCGACAATAAGGAAAACGCGCGTTGCGATGAGTTGGCGGTGGCGGCCAGGCAGGCGGCGGATCTGCCGCCCGATGAGGGGTACGAGCAGCCCAGG
>JBAXWO010000138.1:0-6597 GCA_037128375.1 bacterium | reverse complement strand
GGGTCACTTCAGGCCAGGGACGAACCGGCATCTTCATTTATCCCCCGTACCGCTTTCGTGTGGTGGACCTGCTCCTGACCAATTTTCATCTGCCAAGTTCGACCCTGATCATGATGGTCAGTGCGCTGGCGGGGCAGTCCCTGATCCGCCGCGCCTACGATGAGGCGATTCGGGAACGATACCGGTTTTACAGTTACGGCGACTGCATGCTGATTATATGAAGAAAGAGGACGTATGAAGGCGGCGATTCTGTCGGTTGGAGATGAGTTGGTCCTGGGTCAGACAGTGGACTCCAATTCCGCCTGGCTAAGTGCGAAATTGGCGGCCTGTGGCATCATGACCGTCCATCACAAAACGGTTGCGGATGACCTGGCGGCGATCACGCGGGCGATCCGGGAGGCGGTGAAGGCGGCGCCGCTGGTGATCCTGACAGGGGGACTGGGACCGACGGAGGACGATCTGACCCGGCAGGCCCTGGCCCGTGCGATGCGTCGTCCGCTGGTATTGCATCCGGCTTCACTGGTTAAAATCCGCCGGTTTTTCAAGACGCTGGGCCGGGAGATGTCGCCGTCAAACCGGATTCAGGCCCTGTATCCCCGCGGTGCCGTGATCCTGCGAAATGACTGGGGAACGGCGCCCGGACTGAAGGCCGGATTCGGCCGTTCCACGTTCTATGCGTTTCCCGGGGTGCCGCGCGAGATGATGAACATGTTCGCCCATCATGTCGAACCCAGCCTGGCGAGAGGGGCGGGCCGCTGCATTTTGACGCGAACCCTGCACACCTTCGGCGCCGGCGAATCGACGGTGGCGGATTTGCTGGGGGGGCGTATGGCCCGCGACCGGAATCCCGTGGTGGGCACAACGGTCTCGGGCGGTATTGTGTCCGTGCGGATCCGCAGCGATTTCGACACGCGCCGGGCGGCGCAGCAACAGCTCGCCAAAACCGCCGCCGAGGTGGAGACGTGCCTGGGCGGCCTGGTGTTCGGGCGCGATGGGGAAATGCTGGAGGAGGTCGTGGGGGATCTGCTGCGGAGGGCTGGGCAACGTCTGGCTGTCGCGGAGAGTTGCACGGGCGGGTTGGTAGCCAAAATGGTCACGGATGTGCCGGGGGCTAGCGCCTGGTTTGCCGGAGGATGGGTGGTCTACTCCAATGCGCTCAAGCACGGGGCGCTGGCTGTGCCGACGATCCTGCTGCGCCGGCACGGGGCGGTGAGCGAACCGGTGGCCCGTGCGATGGCCGAAGGGGCGCTGAAGAAGAGCGGTGCCGATTATGCGTTGGCGCTGACGGGGATCGCGGGCCCGGATGGTGGATCGAAGGATAAGCCGGTTGGAACGGTCTGGATTGCGCTGGCGGGTAAATGCGGACGGAAAATAGAGGTTGGGGCCGAGTGTTTCCGGTTCCCCGGCAACCGGGGTATGGTTCGTGATCGAGCCGCGAAAACCGCGCTGAATATGCTGCGGTTGAAACTGTCTAATTCATGACTTCATTCAGGTCGGCCTGTTCCTTGGCACGGATGGCCTTGGTTTTTTCGCCCGCCGCCTTGCCCTGTTCGACCACGGCCCTGCCGGTGAATCCATCCACCACGGTTTGCAGGGTGGAGGGGGCGGGCTTGGGGGCGGGGGCTGGAGCCGGGGTTTGCGGCTTCGCGACCGGAACGGGTTCGGGCGCCTTGCCACAGCCTGTTATCCCGCCCATCAGGATAGCCACGATCAAGGGAAGAGCTTTCATGACGACACCTCGCTTATGCGTTGGTCTTTCTCGCCGGCCTTGACCTGGTTCCAGAACGCGTCCAACTCCTCAAGGGAACACTCCGTCATCTGTCGACCCTTGGCATGGACGAGGGCTTCGATCGCCTGAAAGCGCCGGGCGAACTTGCGGACCGTGGCGGCGAGCAGTTCCTCGGCATGGAATTTCTGGAACCGGCTCAGATTGACCACGGCGAACAGCAGATCCCCGATTTCCTCGGCCACGGCCTCGCGGTCGCCCGACTGCATGGCGACCTTGGTCTCGGCCAGTTCCTCATCCACCTTGGCGAGTACATCATGCAGGGCGGTCCAATCGAAACCGACCCGCGCGGCGCGGCTTTGGACCTGATGAGCCTTCATCAGCGCGGGCAGATGGCTGGGGACCCCGTCCACGACGGACCGTCTGCCGGACTTCTTCTCCGTATTCTTGATGGCTTCCCACTTGGTCAGAACATCCTTGGAGCCGGTTACTTTGGTGTCGCCGAACACATGCGGGTGCCGGCGGATGAGTTTTTCGGCCAGCGTGGTGGCGATATCATCGAACGTAAACTGACCCAGTTCCTCGCGAAGCTGCACCTGGAAGACGATTTGCAGGAGCATATCGCCGAGCTCTTCACGGTGTTTTTCGACATCCCCGGAATCGATGGCGTCGATCAGTTCGTAGCATTCCTCGATCAGGAACGGCTTGAGGGAGTCCACCGTTTGCTCGCGGTCCCACGGACAACCCGTTTCGGGGTCCCGCAGTTTCCGCATGATCTCGAGGACCTGGTCAATGGGCTTGGGCTTCATGGATACGCTGGGTGGTTCGGATGGCGCAGAAATTGCGCCCGCACATGGAGCAGTGATCGGGTTCGGTTCCGTCGCAGGAGCGCGTCTGCTCATAACGAGCGCTGGCGCGATCCCCGTCGATCGCGAGGGAAAACTGTTTCTTCCAGTCGAACTTGGCGCGGGCTTCGGCCATGGCATCATCCGCGTCGCGGGCACCGGGCAACCCGCGGGCCACATCGGCGGCATGTGCGGCGATGCGGTAGGCGATCACCCCCTGATGGACCTCATCCTCGGTGGGCAGGCCCAGGTGTTCCGCGGGAGTGACATAACAGAGGAGCGCGGCGCCGTGGAAGGCGGCGGCGGTGGCCCCGATACAGGAGGTGATGTGGTCATATCCCGGGGCGATATCGGTCACAACGGGCCCGAGGACATAGAAGGGGGCGCCGTCGCACAGGCGCTGTTCGCGCTCCATGTTTTCCTGGATCTGGTTGAACGGCACGTGACCTGGCCCCTCGACCATGACCTGGACGCCTTCCTTGCGACACCAGTGCACGAGTTCGGCCAGGGTGTCGAGTTCGGCAAACTGGGCGACATCGCTGGCGTCGGCCAGACAGCCGGGACGCAGGCCATCGCCCAGTGACACGGTGACATCATGGCGGCGGCAGATTTCCAGAACTTCGTTCCAATGCGTGAACAGCGGGTTCTCGCGCTTATGGAGGCTCATCCACTCGGCCATCAGGGCGCCGCCCCGGCTGACGATGCCGAGTTTACGCTTCAGCGCGAGGGGAATATGGCGCTGCAGCAGTCCGGCGTGCAGGGTCATGAAATCCACTCCCTGGCGGGCCTGGTCTTCGATGACCTGGAGCAGGAGTTCCGCCGTCAGGTCCAGGGTGCTGCCGGACAACCTTGAGATGGCCTCGTAAAGCGGGACCGTCCCGAGGGGGACCGGGCTGGCCTTGAGCATGCCGGCACGAATGACGTCGAGGTTGGTGCCCACGCTCAGATCCATGACGAAATCCGCGCCGGCCTTGAGGGCCACGGCGAGCTTCCGGAGTTCCTCGCCAGCTTCTGATCGCTCCGTCGAGCACCCGAGATTGGCGTTAACCTTCGTGCGGAACGCGCGGCCCGCCACCGCCGGACGGGTCATGGGGTGGGCGGGATTGGCGGGCAGTACGGCGAATCCCCTGGCCACTTCATCCCGAATCCGCAGGGCGGGAACGTGTTCAGCCTGCGCCACTATTTCCATCAACGGCGTGATGGTTCCTTTTCGAGCTTCAATCAGTTGGGTCGTCATACTAGAATCGTCGATCCTTTCCTTGTGGCGAGAGGACAGGGTATTGGTTTTGGAGGGGAGAGTCAATCAGGGGCATGGAACTTACTGTCAGCTTGACCGCGCCCGACAACGGGTTCACCCTGTTGCCGATGAGGATTCTTATATTCTGCAGCATGGTTGCGGTGGGGGTTCTTCTGGCTGTGTCGGCGTCTGCCGCGCGCCGGCCGGTGCTCCAGTTCGCCCGAACGGCGGAGTTGCCCGCCAGCGGGTTGAAGATCAAGACCATGAGCGAAGCGGTGG
This sequence comes from bacterium, assembly GCA_037128375.1. Classification (GTDB taxonomy): domain Bacteria; phylum Verrucomicrobiota; class Kiritimatiellia; order CAIKKV01; family CAITUY01; genus CAMBRF01. Next base: position 2,510 of record JBAXWO010000138.1, on the reverse strand, counting down.
AGGTGTTGCCGCCTCCTCCGGCGACCTACCGGTACGCCTTCACCCAGGGCGAGGCCAGTTGGTCGGAGAACCTGTTCGCTCCTGTTGATTTGTGGCGCGAGAGTCAACAGGCCGGGCAATGGCAGGACCGCTATGGGACGCGCCTGACGGTGGCCGTGGTGTCCGCGCCCTGCCCTGGCGGTTTCAGGCGGCCCCACGTTTCTCCCGAGGAGTACAAGGCCGCCGTTCAGGCTGGTGCTGACTGGACGACCAACTCACTGGCCCAATGGGTCGGTGAGTTTTGCGGCGCCGGGCCGGTTTCCCTTCAGGCTGTGCGGCATTCGGCAAAGTTCAAACAGATCTACCGTTGCGGCCTGGAAGGGGGCGCCGGCCGTCGGCTCGCCTGCCTGGTCCAATTCCGCCCCTCTTCTCCCTGGTTCTTCGTCGTGTTCGACCTGGCCGAAGGACTTCCGATGGAGCAGGCCGAGGAGGTGGTGCAGGGGGATTTCATCGAAAGCATGCTCTATCTGGGAAGGCCTTCCGGTTCCCGTATTGCCGCCGCCCGAATCGCCCCGCCGCCCGGTCAGCCCCGGCACGACGCGGAGGCGCCGGTGGCCCGGTCCCGTACCCGGACACGTGAGCAGGTGGCCAGCAGCATCAGGAATATGAAAAGCTGGTGGTCCGTTGAGACCCGGCATTACATCATTCTTTCCAACATGAAACAGGGTGGCCAGACTTTGGTGAACCACCTGCAGGGCAACATGGAATACCTGTGGGCTGGTTTCGCACAGTTGGCGCCGTCGCCCTCGCCTCAGGATTTTGTCGGGGTCATCCGCGTCTTTGCCACACCGGGGGAATACGTGGCCTACGTCGGGCCGGACTATGCCTGGAGTTCCGGCCTGTGGTCGCCCGCCCGGCAGGAGCTGGTCGTCCGCCCGAGTGAATGGGGGGGGACGCAGGAGAAGGCCGACCATCTCATGCGCGTCATTTACCATGAAGCCTTTCATCAATACCTGTTTCATGCCTGTGACGGGCTGGAGCCGTCCGTCTGGTTCAACGAGGGTCACGCGTCGCTTTTCGAGAACGGGCGTATCCGCGGCGGTCGCCTGGATGTGGAGGAGGATTCCCGGCGCCTGGAGGTGCTGCTGGAGTCCATGCGGCGTTCACCTCCGGATCTCGGTGCGCTCCTGAACCTGACCCACGCGCAGTTCTACGCGGGCAGCGACGAGGACCGGGAGCAGCGGTATGCACTGGCTTGGGCGCTGGTTTATTATCTGCGCAAGGGGGCCGGTCTGGAGCGGAGTCCGTACGCGCACCAGATCTGTCAGCGCTACCTCGAGGCCCTGTGGCAATCCAAGGATGCCGGGCGGGCTACCCAGGCGGCCTTCGACGGCATTGATCTCAAACGCCTGACCGTCGACTTCACCCGCTTCTGGCTCTCCAACAACAAGCGCTCCGGCGCCGACCGGAATCGGATCCTCACCGGTTCCCGCTGATAGAGCGGCCAGTCTCATTCCGGTGCGGAAAAAATAGGTGCGAAAAAATAACGTTAAATATTTGACGGATCATGTTTCCGGTGGTAGTAGGATCGGTTGCTGATTCCGAAGGGGTGCGATTTGTGAATTCGAAAGACGTTGAGAATCCAAGAATACCGGATGCGGTGGTGCGGCGTTTGCCGAAATACCTCACCTGTTCCCAGCGTCTTCGCCAGGCAGGCGTGGCGTGGGTGTCGTCTCCCGAATTGGCGGAGGCCTTGGGGTTGACCAGTTCCACGGTTCGCCAGGATCTGTCGCATATCGATTTTTCGGGAATCTCAAAACGCGGGTATTCGACGGCCGGCCTGGAGACATCGCTGGCGGTGACGCTGGGTGCGGATCACGAGATCTGCTGTGTTGTGGTGGGGGCCGGAAACCTGGGCCGCGCGCTCGCCCGGCATGAGGAGTTTGCCCGCCAGGGCTTCAAGATCTGTGGCGTTTTTGACAGAAGCGCGACGATGATCGGCAGGAAGGTCGGCAAACTGCTGGTACAGGGCATGGCGGAATTGCCCGGTGTGGTCTGCGGGCAGGATGTGGATATCGGCATTGTCGCCGTGCCACACGTGGCGGCCCAGCAGGTCGCGGACCATCTTATTGTGGCGGGCGTGCGCGGGCTTTTGAATCTGACGACAGCCCATATCATTGTCCCGAAGAAAGTGTCGTTGGTGGATGCGCGGTTTCTGGCGAGTCTGCGGGAGTTGGCGTATGCGGTGAAGACTCACGAGCCCGGTTACTAGAGGCGAGGATCCCCTCCACGCATTGGATGAGGGCCGGTTGTCGCGGGCGGGCAAAGTGGCGTTTTTGCCGGGGAAGTGGGGTCGCTATGAGTGTGAAAAAACGAATCCTGCTGGTGGATGATGACGTTGACTTGGTGACGTTTTTGGCGGAGTGGCTGAAGGCCAAAGGGTATGCCGTGCTGGTGGCCTACGATGGGGCAACGGGTATCGCCAAGGCCAAGGCGGAGCAGCCGGATCTGATGATCCTCGATGTCATGAT
>JBAXWO010000137.1:0-6609 GCA_037128375.1 bacterium | reverse complement strand
TGCAACTCGACATTGGGCGCGTTCGTCAGGGGATCCATGACGAAAACGGGCTTGATACGGCTTCCCCGCAGCAGCGGCGCCAGGCCCGCCGCCGCGGCATGCGCCGGGTAGTTCCGGAGTTGCTGATCGGAGAAAACCAGCAGCGCCGCGTTGGGCGCCCGCTTGGATCGGAGTTCCTTCAGGCTGTCTTCAATCGTCGCATACACGCTGCGGCCGCTCCCGTCGCTCACCCAGGCGTTTGTCACGGCTCGTTCGAGCAGCGCCCGATCGCCGGTGAAGCCGGTACTCTCGAAAACCTTGTCCCCCACCAGCGTAAAGGAGAAGTAATCCCCCTGGTGCATGCCCCGGACGAGTTGGAGGATACGTTGCCGGTGCGATTCAAACAGGCTCTTTCCGTCGGGCCCCAGCTTCCGCATGCTCATCGAGTTATCGAGAACAAGGGCCACCGCGCGCGGGCCGACCGTGGCGCTGGGCCCGGTCAGCCGGGCCATCAACAGAATAAAAAGGGTCAGCAACAGAAGCCTCAACAGGAGCTGCAACAGGTCACGCGGCACGGGGGCGAAGGCGTTCGCCACGTCCTGCTCATCGAGAAACTGTATCGTCGCCAGCGGCCGAGGCTTCATCCGGCGCCGGTTGATCAGGTGAATCAGGACGGGCACGCCCAATCCCAACAGCCCCAAAAGCATCAGTGGGTTCAACATCGCAGGCTCCCTGCCAGCAGACGCTGCACAAAATGCGAAGAAAGCAGGCTGATCAGATCATCGCCGTTATGCACCCGTAGGTAGTCCACGCCGTGCTGCCGGCAGAACTCGCTGATCCGGGTTTGATGCGCCCCCAGGCGCTCGAGATACCGGGCCCGCAACGCCAGCGGGTCCCCCATGATGCGACGCTTTGATTCGGGATGCCTGAACTCGGTCATCTTGTCGAAGGGAAACGTCAACTCGGTTTCGTCGAGCACCTGGATCAAGGTGACGTCCTGCTCCCGTACCATGAGCCCCTTGAGGGTCTCGAAAATGGGCTCCAGCGGATCCAGCGCGTCGGTCAGCACAAACGCCACTCCCCGCCGCCCGATCCGCTGCATGACCTCCCACGCGACCTCGCCGAAACTCCCGCCGCCCTGCCCGCGCGGCGCGCCCAGATGCTGGTAGAGCAGTGCCAGATGCCGCATGCCCTGACGCGCCGGAATCGCCTCTTCCAGCTTGTCCCCAATACAAAAGAGCCCGACCGAATCCTGCTGCGCCGCCGCCATCATGGCCACCGCGCCGGTAATGGTGGCCGCCAGATCCAGCTTGGTGGGACGCCCGCCCTCGGCCGGAACCCGCATGGAGTCGGAGGTGTCCAGGATGAAATGCACCCGCATGTTGGCTTCCATCTCGAAGCGCTTGACGTACAGCCGATTGGTGCGGGCAAACACGCGCCAGTCGATCCGGCGGATCTCATCGCCTTTCTGGTAGTCCCGGTGCTCGATAAACTCGTTGGACGCGCCAAAATCCCGGGTCCGGTGGCGGTTCTCGTAAAAACCGCGCACCAGAAAACGGGATTTCAACTCCAACCCCTTCAACTGTTGCAGCAGACGCGGGTCTAAGGTCAGGCTGTTGTTCCCGTTGGCCATGGCGTGTCGAGTGTTGCGTGTCCGGTGTCGCTTCTATGATTTCGGGTGTCGGGTTCTCCACTGTGCCGCGAGTTTGGTCGACACCACTCGTGACACGGTCATCATCCCGTTTCCAGTTGTCTACCCTTCGGCCGGTATTTCCTTGAGGAGCCGGTCGACCATCTCAACGTCGGTGAACTTGTCAGCCAGCGCGTTGAAGTTGAGTGAGACCCGGTGCCGCAGAACACTGCGGGCCACCCGCCGCACATCCTCGATCGAGGCATGTGTGTTGCCCTTCAGGACGGCATTCGCCTTGGCACCGAGAATCAGGTATTGGGCCGCGCGAGGACCGCTTCCCCAGTTGAGGTATTTCTTCACGAATTCCGGGGCAGAGGGATCCTTCGGGCGGCTCGCGGCACTCAGCCGGACGGCGTATTCGACCACCGGCCGGGCCACCGGAATGCGGCGCACAATATCCTGGATCTCAATAATCTGCGCGGACGTCATCACCCCGCCCGCGATGGGCTGCTGCGACCCCGTCGTCTGCTCGACGATGGTCACCAGTTCAGCATTGGTCGGATAGTCCACGAAGGTGTTGAACATGAACCGGTCAAGCTGCGCCTCGGGCAGTGGATAGGTTCCCTCCTGCTCCAGGGGGTTCTGCGTGGCCATGACCAGGAACGGCCGCGGCAGGGTCCGCGTCTCCCGACCGGTCGTCACTTCCCGCTCCTGCATGGCCTGCAGCAGCGCCGCCTGGGTCTTGGGCGGTGTCCGGTTGATCTCGTCCGCAAGCAGAAGATTCGTGAATACCGGCCCTTCAACAAACCGGAATTCGTGCCGCCCGGTGGACGGAATCTCATCCACCACGATCGAACCGGTGATATCACCCGGCAGCAGGTCGGGCGTGAACTGCACACGCTTGAAGTCCAACTGAAGAACCTTCCCGAGTGTGGAAATCAGAAGGGTCTTGGCCAGCCCGGGCACCCCCACCAGAAGGATATGCGCGTTGCAAAACAACGCCATGAGGACGTCATCGACGACGTCCTTCTGCCCCACAATCACCTTGCCCACCTCGGTCAGGATCCGCTCATAGGAGGTCCTGCACATCTCGATCGCCGCCACATCGTCCCGTTTTTGTTCCTCAGCCATCCTAGGCTCCTTCCGCCGCTCTGCGGCACCTGATCATTCCGAATCAACTCCCGATAAAAGCGCTAAACTAAGTAGCACGATGCATGCCATAACTCAAGTCCTTAAGAAGCCATCGTAACCCCTTCATTTCACTAAGCCTACGACTTCCAGCCGTCCCGGCCCTCCAGCCCAACCCACAGCCCCGCATACTGTCGTGTACAACTTTTGTGGTTCGCTGCTCTATTCAGTAGGCACCTCCATAAACCACAGGCAGGTGCCGCCTCACCGTTCAGGCTGCAGGAAAAGATCCGGCCGGTAGGCGGTCGGAAAGTTCGGATTGTATTTATAGGCCGCATAGCAGGGCTGGGGCCCTTCGGCCATCCCCTCCAAGTTCATCCAGCGCTGGTCATTGAGCATCGCATGCCACGTGCCCAGAAAATCCCTGCACTTCCAGGTGCGGCAGTTCAGATCGTTGCGGTGCCAGTCCTTGAACTTACCGGTCTCGATGCGTTTTTCAACAGCCAGCGCCTCCTCGACGTGGCGTTGGGCCTGGTAAGCGTCGAGATACGCCTCGTAGCCGCGCCCGTCGAGGTAATGGGTCGCCGAGCGGCCGAAGGCCAGCGCCATGCGGGTGAGGTGCAGCGCCTTGTCAAGCTGCGCCACAGCCTCGTTCTCGAAGAACGTGCGGCGGTTGCCCGCCAAATGCCGGGCGGCATCGCGGGCGCGCTCGGCGGCGATCGCCCACTTCGGCTCGGCGTCGGCCAGCCGCGCTTCGATCCACGCCAGCGACTCGCGCAAGGTGGCAAACTGGCCCAGTCCCCAGATGCCCGGCGGCTTGTCCTCCCGGTTGTAGAGGCGCTGGAGCGTGAACCGGACAAAGATCGTATAGAAATTGTCGCCCACCGTGTTGTCCGGACGGCGGTCATCAGCCGGGAAGGGAATTCCGGTCAAGGCACGGTAGGCCTCCGCCACCTCCGGATGCTCCGTGCCCAGTACCTGCCGGGTGTACCAGCCGAAAGTCCCGCCGCCGTCCGCGCCGGCGATCGCGGTCATCCTCCCATAGTCGTTGGCGTAGCCCATCGCCTGCCGCAGGTTGAAGATCTTCTCGCGCACGTTGCCGACGTTGAGGATGAAGATGCGGTTCATGCCCAGATCGACGGCACGTTTCAGTTCGCGGGCATAGACGCGGGGCGCAAAGCTGGTCACGCGCATGGACTGGGCGCCATTGAACATCGAGATGTGCTGATAGACGCCGGTCGGATTCGGCGACCGCCCCACCAGTTCCTCCAGGTTTTGCCGCATGCAGGCGTCGCCGTCGTCGGTATGGATGACCGTCGCCGCGGCAGGAAACTGCAACAGGCCGGCGTTGTAGAGTCCGGAGAGTTCGCCCCAGAGATAGCCGAAGGTTTCCGGCTTGTCCTCCCCTCGAACCTCGCGGATCAGTTCGTATTGCGCCGCCAGCACCTCGTTGATGATCCGCGCCTTCTGCTCCAACGGCGCATCGGGCTTCAGGTTCGGGTCGTCCACCCAGAAAGGGCGGTCGATCAGGCCTCGGAAATTGAGAGTCCAGAGCACCTTCTTCCCCGCCTGGCGCTGGAGCGCCTTGCGCCAGTACGCAATAATCTCGTCGCGGTTGGAGGACCAGGAGAACGGGATACCGCGCGGCCAGTAGAACGGCGCGGAACCGAGCGGTTCGGCGTGGTGCTGCGCGATGTAGAGCCCCATATCGGACGCGAGCTTGATCTGGGGTTCGTCGGGCAAAATGTTGGTGCCGGGGATCACGCAGGTACACTGCAGGCGCAGGGCGAGTTCGAACAGTTCCCGCCACACGTCCAGCGAGAACCCGTGCTCGGGCTTTTCCATCTGGAAGCCCACCAGCAGATCCTCGTCGTTGAAGAAGAATCCGCGGTGCCGGAAGGTGTAGGGCTTGGAGGCCGTGAGTCCGCAGGGAATCTCGACCCGCTCCGCCAGTGCGGGCACGATCTCGGTGAAATAGTGGCAGGGATCGGCCTCCAGCCAGCGCTCGCTGAAGACGTAAATCCCATGGATCAGCCCGAGTTCGTCGCTGCCGGTGATCGTCACGCCGTCCGGCCGCACCTCGAGGGTGTGGGCGTCGAAGGCGCCGCGGGCGGCGCCCAGGCGTAGTTCGATAGCTCCCGCCTTGCCGATGGGCGCGTTCCCGCGCTCAATCCCCAGCTTGCGCCGCAAATCCTGGCGCAGCGCGGCGGCCGCATACGCCACGGCGGCGCTGCCGCTGCGATCGTGAATCAAGGTGTCCGAAGTCAGTTTGCACATGCTCATGGCTGTGGGTTCTCCCGGTCGAATTGGGCACTCATCGCGCAAGACAGGTACGTTGGTAGCAGAATCAGGCAAGGATTGTCCACCTCCATCCATGATCAAACAGCAATTCGCATTGTGGCTTTCGGCGGGTCCGGCGGCCCCGCCCTAGCCCTTGTTCCGCGGAAGTTGCGGCGAATGAATTCGGAGCGGGGACCCTCACCGTTCAGGCTCGGGCAGAAAGTCGGCAAGGGGTGCTCCGAGAGCGCGCTCGAGATTGAGCAAGGCCAGCCGGTAGCGCCAACGGGCACCCGAGTCAAGACGTGCGGATTCCACGATCTGCAGTTCCGTTGCCGCCACCTGGTCCGGCATCGCATCGGGAACGCCCTTCAGGGTCGCCAGAGTCCGGCGCATTTCGGCGATAACCGGCGCCACGTCGTTGTCATAGCGCGCCTGTTGCCGCCTGCACTCGTCCACTTCGTCAAGCGCCACGCGCAGCTCATTGACGACCCATCGCATCCCCTCGGTCTCCTGCACGGCCGCCAGTTTGGCGGCGGCCAGTAGCACGTCATCCGCATGGTTCTTTACCCAGGAAAAAATCGGCACATCGATGGCGAATCCCACCCACCACTCCTCGGAGTCCTGGCGATCGAAACTGTCCGTTACGCCGTATTCCGTACTGCGGGAGTCGCCCTCGCCGGTGGTCCAATCCTGCTCGGAAAATGTTCCGCTCGTGCTCTCGATTCCCCCATCGGCTGATGTTTTCGTGCTCTGCGACTGGCCCGAACGGGTCATGGATCGTGTCGAGGCGCTGGAACCGTATCCGCTTCCCGTCGTTGTATCGGATCCCCACGTGTGTTGGCGTGTCGAGCGATAGCTCGCGTTGATTTCCTTGATCCAGGGGAGCCGGACGTTGCGCGCTTCGCGATAGGCGGCCTTCGCGGCCACCAGCCGCCAGCGAAGGGCGGTCACGTCTCCACGACACTGCAAAGCGATACCCTCAGCGCGGTCAAGGGGTATGGCTTCCTTCGGCAACGAGGCGAAAACCGTCCTGTTCGTCCCGACGTGCAGCGTTTCCGGCGATACATTCAGCAATGCCGCCAACCCGCGCTGCGCTACTTTGAAACGGTAGCGGGTTTGGTCCAGATCGCCCTGCATTTGGAGATGTCGCCGGGAGGCACTCAGCACATCGGTGGCGGTGGCGACGCCCCGCTCTCCGCGCGCCTGCACGGTCTTCAGAATGTCGGCATCCAGGCGAACCATGTCCTCGGCGGTCGCCAGATCAAGGGCAAGGTAGTTCATCTCAGCGAACAGACGCCGAACGTCGCAGGTCACGCGCCAGATGGCGGCACGCAAGTCGGCCTGGGTGGCCTGGATTTCGGCCTTTCGGGCATCAACCCGGGGAAAAAGAAGCCAGGGGTTGGGAACAAAAAAACGGGCGTCGATCCGCCAGCCAAGTCCGGAATCCGAAGAGCTCCCCGATGTGCGGGTGGCGCGCGTGTCCGTGTCATGCGACGTCGATCGCGAACGTTCGGTAGTCGTCTGCGAGCCCGAGGATGACGATAGCGGCGACCCGTCGGAGGCAACGGTGTTCCCCGCTTCGGTCCGGGTGC
>JBAXWO010000136.1:0-6645 GCA_037128375.1 bacterium | reverse complement strand
TGCTGGTCAGTATCCAGCGGATGCGCCCCGAGGGATCCACGACGGTTTCCTCCTTGTTGATCAGCGCCTGTCCGGTTTCCACGATGCGCCGTTCGTCCTCCCGGTACTGGGCGGCCAGCGCCGCCGGGAAGAAATCGCTGTCCGTTTTTCCGAGGGCCTGTTCGAGCGTGTCCACCCCCAGCAGACGAAGCAGGGATGCGTTGCAGAGGATGAACCGGCTTGACCGGTCCTTGAAGTAGATGACGTCCGGAAGATTATCGAGAAGTGTCTGGAGACGTTGGCGTTCCTCGGACAGGGCAAGCCGGGTGCGTTGCCGCTCGATGGCGTGCCGGACGACGCGCTCGATGAGGATCGAGTCGAATTGACCCTTGACCAGATAGTCGGCCGCCCCGGCGTGAATGGACTCCACCTCGACATTGATGTCGCTCTCGCCTGTCAGGACGATCATCGGGGACTTGCATCCGGCCTGCCAGGCGGCACGGATGAGTTGGATGCCGTCGAACTCGTCGAGATGCAGATCGATCAGGACGGCGTCGAAGGCGGTGGTCGTCAATATTTCCAAAGCGGCGCGATACGAGGCGGCCCATTCCACGGCGAAGGGGGTGGAACTTCTGGACAGAATCTTCCGCGTAAGCAGGGCGTCCGGTTCACTGTCTTCAACCAGCAGTATGGAGATGGGATCTCGGTTCATAAATGCCATTCCAATCTTGACTGAGGGATAACCCCGCACTCTCTTGGCGTCAAGCGAAAAGGGGGAAATCTGCCGGACTGATCTTTGCGTCGTTTGAACAAGAACTGAGCGGTAAAGAGGGAGCGGCGTAATCTTCCCTTTTGTCGGCGCTCGTTTCTGGCATAATGCGGGCTACCAGAAGAAGGGAGCAACGCATGGCGGTGAATTTCGTGGAACGAATTGATGATGGCGTCAGGATCAGGAACGTGCTGGCCAGTGTATCGGACAAGACCGGGCTGGACTCCTTTATTCCCGCGCTGGTGAAGATCAATCCCGACCTGAGGATTTACTCGACGGGGGGAACGTATACCGCCCTTCGGGACCTGTTGGGGCCGGAGGCGGCACGGCACCTGGTGCAGGTATCGGACTATACCGGCCAGCCGGAAATGCAGGGCGGCCTGGTGAAGACGCTGGACTTCAAGATCTACCTGGGTTTGTTGAGCGAGACGTACAACCCCGCCCATGTGGCGGATTTGCAGCGGACGCAGGCTGTAGCTATCGACATGGTGATCGTGAACCTCTACCCGTTCGCCCAGACGGTGGCCAAACCGGACGCGACCGTTGAAAAGGCCCGCGCCAACATTGATATCGGCGGACCCTGCATGGTGCGCGCCGCCGCGAAGAATTTCCTGCGCGTGGCGTCCGTGACCGACCCGGCCGACTACGGGTGGATGGCGGCGGAATTGGCGGGGACACAGGGCGTGATGCCGCTGAAGACCAGGTTCGAACTAGCCCGGAAGGCGTTTGCGCATACGGCCGCCTACGATGCCGCCATTGCGGCCTACCTGAAAAGCCGGAGTTACGACGACGTTAAAGCCATGTATCGTTTGGGGTGATGCCATGTTTGAGTTGAGTGTCAAAACACATTTTTCGGCCGCGCATCAACTGGTGGGCTATGATGGGCCGTGCGCCAATCCGCATGGGCACAACTGGGAAATCGAGCTCTTCCTGCGCGGGTCGAGGCTGAACGAGCTCGGTATGCTGGCGGATTTCCGTGAGATCAAAGGGGCGCTGCGCGAGGCGATGCAGGAACTGGATCACCTTGACCTGAATAAACTCCCCGCTTTCGTGCGTGTCAATCCGACCTCGGAGAACATCGCGCGCTACCTGCATGAAAAAATGGCGGCGGCGCTGAACGGCGGGCATCGCTGGGTTCACAAGGTCACCGTTTGCGAAACGCCCGGCACGGCCGCCAGTTATTGGGAAGATGACTGCGTGTGAACACGACGGTCAAGGTCACGGAGACCTTTGTCTCGCTGCAGGGTGAATCGACCTGGGCCGGAAGTCCCTGTTTCTTCGTCCGGCTGAGCGGCTGCAATCTCCGTTGCCGTTATTGCGACACGCGCCATGCGTATGCCGAGGGGGTGGAGACGCCGGTAGCCGAACTCGTTGAGGCGTTCCATCAAAGCCGCGCCCCCCTGGCGGAGATCACAGGGGGCGAGCCGCTCCTTCAGGCTGGGTTTCCCGAACTGGCGGTCGGACTTTGGGAGCGCGACGGAAAGACGGTTCTCGTGGAGACCAACGGCAGCCTGGATCTCTCGCTGATTCCCGCCGGCATCATCGCCGTCATGGACCTGAAATGCCCCGGCAGCGGGGAGTCGGGAGCCATGGATATGGGCAACCTCAGGCGGCTCAGGTCCGACGATGAGGTGAAGTTCGTGATCGGTGATCGCGCCGACTTTGACTGGGCCTGCGAAATGGTCGGGCGGCATGGCCTGGCCAGCCGCTGCCGCGCGGTGTTGTTCAGCCCCGTGTTCGGGGTGTTGGCGGCGTCCACGCTTGGGGCGTGGCTTGTGGAGGCACGCCTGCCCGTCAGGCTGCAACTGCCCCTTCACAAGATGCTGGAGATTAGATAAGGGGACCTACCATGCAGAACGCAGGACTCGGGACTCAGGACTCAGGACTTGGGACTATAGCCTCCGCGGTTGTCCTGCTATCGGGCGGGATGGATTCGACGACGCTGCTGCATTATGTGGTCAAGCGCCTGGCGGTCGGCAAGGTTTACGCGTTGTCGTTTCAGTACGGACAGAAACACCGGTGTGAACTGGAGGCGGCGGCCTGGCAGGCAAGTGCGGTCGGTGTGGCGGCGCATGACGTGGTGGACATGGGCTTTTTCAGGGCGCTCACGGCCGGCGGCTCGACGCTGACCGACCCGTCGATGGGCGTACCGCGGCTGGCTGATCTCAGCGCCGAACAGTTGAGTCAGCCGCCCACGTATGTGCCGAACAGGAACATGCTCCTGCTCTCGGTCGCGGCAGCCTACGCCGAGGCGCGCGGCGTGTGCGACGTATTCTATGGCGCGCAGGCACAGGATCGCTACGGTTACTGGGACTGCACGTCCGATTTCCTCTGCAGGATCAACGCCGTGCTGGCGTTGAACCGCCGCCGCCCCGTGACCGTCCATGCGCCTTTTGTGACGCTGAGCAAAGCGGCGGAACTCGGCTTGGGCCGGGAGCTGGGCGTGGATTACGCCCATACCTGGACGTGCTACCGGGGCGAGGCGGAACCTTGCGGGAATTGTCCCGCCTGCGTGGAACGCGGGGCGGCGTTCAGGGAAGTCGGACGCCCAGATCCGTTGCTGGCATAAGCTTTACATCGGGCTCCACCCGGGGGATAATCCGTGGAGGAGGAGGTGAGCCGGTGACTCAGAAACAGTGCGAGACCGCGGCCGAACTTAGCCGCCTGCGCGCGCGACAGGCCGTCCTCGAGGCGAGTGTAACCCGATATCGCGCTCTTTTCGAGGAGTCTCCTGTCGCGCTGTGGGAAGAGGACTTCAGCGGGGTCAAGAACCGGATGGACGCGCTGCGCGCGGAAGGGATTACGGATCTCAGGCGCCATGTTGCCGAGAACCCCGGGGTCGCCGAGGAATGGGCCGGGTTGGTCAGGGTGATTGACGTCAACCGGGCCGCGCTGAGTCTATACGGAGCCCGCACCAAGGAGGAGTTGCTGAGCAATTTTCAACTGACCTTCACGGACGCGAGTCGGCTGGCGTTCCGTGACGAACTGGTCGCGTTGGCGGAGGGCCAGGTTCATTTCGAGGCCGAGTGCGATACCCGCACGTTTGCGGGAGTGACCAACCATGTGGCGGTGCGGGTCTCCGTGGCTCCCGGCTGTGAGCAGACCCTTGAAAAGGTGTTCGTGTCGATCACGGACATTACCGAGAAGAAGCGCGCCGAAGAGCGGCTTCGGCGCATCCTGCAACTGGAGTATTCCAACGCGAGGCGCAAGCGCATCGAGGCCCATATCAAGGCGTCGCTGCGGGAAAAAGAAGTCCTGCTCCGCGAGATTCATCACCGCGTCAAAAACAATCTCCAGGTCATTTCCAGTCTGCTGCGCCTGGGTGAGGAACGCCTCCGGGACGGGAAGGCGCGGAGCCTCTTCCGGGATAGTCGCAACCGGATTCGCTCGATGGCCCTGATTCATGAGCGGCTGTACCAGTCGCCGGACATGAGCCGTATTCCCTTTCATGACTACGTGCGCAGCCTGATCCACGAGCTGTTCAGCGCGCATAATGCGCTGGCCCGGAGAATCGAATTGGACCTCCAGATGGCCGAGATGGACCTGACGATCGAAACGGCCATTCCCTGCGGCCTGATCATCAATGAACTGGTGACCAACGCGCTGGAGCACGCATTCCCCGAGAGGGTCGCCGACACTTTGCCGTGCTGGAAGATTCAACTGATTTTTCGCCGGTTGGATGCAGGTCGATTGCTGCTCCAGGTGGGGGACAACGGAATAGGCATTCCCGAGGACCGGCATCAGGCCAGCAGAAAATCGTTGGGGCTGGAGTTGGTGGCCACCCTTACGGAACAACTGGGGGGGATTTTGGAGTTTACCCACGGTCCGGGGACGTGCGGCACGATCGTGTTTCCGGAACGCCGGGCGCGGTGACCCGGAGGATTACGGTTCCAGGCCGGTCAATCCTTCCCGGATGGCGTATTTCGTGAGGCTCGCGACGTTGTGCTCGCCGATCTTCTGCATGATGTGCTGCCGATGGGTTTCCACGGTCTTGACGCTGATATGCAGCATTGAGGAGATTTCCTTCGTGCCGTGCCCCTCGGCGATCAGCTGAAGGACCTCGTTTTCGCGGTCCGTCAATTCCGCGCGGATCGCCTTATGGGTGGGATTCTTCGAGCGTCGCGAGAATTCCTGCAGCACATTTCCAGCGATGCGCGTGCTGATGTAGATTCCGCCCTCCATGAGGGTCCGGATCGCGGTGACCAGTTCGAAAAAAGCGCAATCCTTGAGCAGGTAGCCGGAGGCGCCGGCTTCGAACATGCCCGTGACGAAGTGCTTGTCCGAGTGCATGGAAAGCGCCAGTATCTTCACGTCGGGGTGCTCTTCGCTCAGACGTCGTGCGGCGCCAATGCCGTTCAGGTCGGGCATGGCCACATCCAGGACCATCACATTGGGTTTGCATGACGCCGCCAGCCGGAGGGCGTCATGCCCATTCAGGCCTTCGCCCACCACGGCCATGTCCTTCTGCTTTTCAAGCAGAGACCGCAACCCTTCCCTGATGATCTGGTGATCGTCGCACAATACGATGCGTATGCTCATCGCCATTCCTTTCAGGTGTCTCTTACGCTTATCTTTGATAATGCCTCCCCTTCACGAGGGTGTCAAGCTGAAGCGAAGCAGCAAAAAACCTGATACCGGAACGCTTTAGGCTTGATTCGTCAGGCTGCCTCCCTATTATCCACGGACCACGTTGTGGGGGAGGGGCGGCAGGCGTCCTTCGCCCGTTGGGAGATGTGTCATGGCCTCAGAACTCGCTTTTGCCTTAATCAATCCGTACACCATTGCCAAATCGCGGACGGGCGGTGTGATTGGGCGGCTGATGAGCCGGACCGGTCTCGACCTGGCGGCGGCGCGCATGTTCGGTCCGAGCGCCGAGTTGGCGGACCGCTACGCGACATCGCTGCTGACCAGCAACCAGAATGAATCCGAGTTTGCGCGGCTGTTGAGCGAGTACGTGCGACGCAACTACGCCCCTGATCCGGCGACCGGCCTGCGCCGACGGGTGATCCTGCTGCTGTTCGAGGGCGAGAACGCCATTCAAAAGGTGCGCGAGGCCGCCGGCCACTTGCGCGCAGGCTGGGTGGGCGGAGAGACGATTCGCGACACCTATGGCGACTACATTGTCGATGAGGGTCAGAACGTGCGCTACTTTGAACCGGCGGTACTCGTTGCGCCCTCCGTCGAGCGGGCCGCGCAGGTTTTGCGCCTTTGGTCGGAATATACCTTGTCCGACGGAGGTATTATGGATCACGGCGCGGACGTGACCGAGGCGGAGGGGGTGCAGAATACGCTGGTGCTGATCAAGCCGGATAATTTCCGGTTTCCCAGTGTGCGTCCGGGTCATATCATCGACCTGCTGTCACGTTCCGGTTTGCGCATTGTCGGACTCCGTAAGATCGCCATGACGGTGGCGCAAGCTGAGGATTTCTACGGTCCGGTGCGCGCTATACTGCGGGAGAAGTTCAAGAGCATCACCGGACACGAGGTGGGTGCGCTTCTGAAGCGGGAGATGTCTTTGGAGATTCCCGAGGATGCCAAGGCGGTGATCGGGGAGCACGTCGGGCCCATGGTCGGCGACCGGAAGTTTGAGGATATTGTCCAGTTTATGACCGGCCACCGGCCCTCGGAAGTGGCCGAGACGGACAAGGCCAAGGTGGGGTCCGAGTATTGCCTGGCCCTCATTTACAAGGGAATGAGTGCCGTCGAGAAGATCCGCTACCTGCTGGGTCCCACCGATCCCGCCAAGGCCCAGCCGGGCTCCGTACGGCGTGAATTCGGGAGCGATATCATGGTCAACGCCGCGCATGCCTCGGACTCCCCGGAGAATGCCGCGCGCGAGATGAAGATTGTGGATGTCCAGAAGGATACCGTGGGTGACTGGGTGGAGAAATACTATG
>JBAXWO010000135.1:0-6661 GCA_037128375.1 bacterium | reverse complement strand
ATCGTCATCTCCTACCCCCCCGCCAACGTAGCCATCTCCAACGTCTTCATTGATCCCGGCTATCCCTCCACGGCTGATACCGTGCGGGTATCGTGCGACATTACCTCCAGTAATCCCCAGTTCCCCGCCTATGCCATCACACCGGCCGTTTATTACCGCCGCGCCGATGACCCGTCGACAAACTTTGCCGTGCGCCCCATGACGCGCACTGCTGGAAATCACTTTGAGACCCTGGCTTCCCTGCCGGTCCAAAGCCGCGGCGTCACGGTCGAGTATTACATCCAGTGCGATTTCACGGGCTATCACGGATCCGCCCCCGAAAACAGAAGCCCCCGGTATTTCCCCGCTGGCGGCGCCGCCAGTCCGACCAACTATGTCGTCCGCGCGTTCGCTTCGGACTACGGAACCGTCGGCGTTGTCGTGAATGGCGCCAACACCGCCGGCCGTCTCCTGCGGGATGGAACCTGGCAGGCAGTCTTCACCACATCCCCAACCAATGGCCTGACATTGGCCCTGGCAGGCAGCGGCTATTCCACCGGCATGGGATACTCCACAAACGTCCAGTCCTGGGGTAACTCCAACAACTGGCAGACAGCTCTACCGCTCGCCGACAGGGCCTCCACCGGGCAGACCGCTTTCGCCATCGGAGGCAGCTTCGCCGGTCAATATGTCATGCGCTTCGATGAAAACACCGGGGAGTACACCCTCCAGCAGTGCGTGTTTCAGGACTTCGATGCGCAGGGCGGCGGAAACGGCACCCCGTACGAACAATCCGCGCTCGGCAGTTCCTCAAACAGCGGAATATCCGTGGATTTCGCCAGCACGGCCTGGCCCGCCAATCTCGTCAATACCCGTACCGAAAACTTCGAGGCCCCCTTCTGGGGTGCGGTGACGAATTACACGGACATCGGAGTCGGCGGTTACTACAACTTCATCACTTTCGGCATGGCGATCACGAACAACGTAGGACATGAAGGCAAGGTCATGCAAACCCGCACCCCGGTCACCCTGCCTTATGACTCCTTTGTCGGTCAGGCGAGTCACTGGTCTCCAGACCCCATCTTGCAGGGCATCGGCACCATCAGCGCCAGGTTCCGCGCCCTGACCACCAATACCCCTGCCTCCATGGCGTTCTATCTTATGCCCACCAACGGCAACGACAGCGGATCGGATTTGGCTCGGTACAGCCTCTGGCTCAAACCGCCCGTCGCCACGAACGGCGTATCAGGCACCAACACGTTCACCACCTTCTCTTGGTCGCCCAGGACGAATGCGATCATGGATGTCATCTTCTCGGCGACCCAGGAGATGTGTATCGCGGAACTCACCGTCAGCGATTGGCGCGCCTCCAATCAAACCGTCAATGGCTGGACGGCCTATCAAAGCTGGATCGAATCCAGGACCAATGCCGACAACACCTGCCGCTTTGAGGCCTCCCGCTCCCCGGCCGGGACCGAACAGTATCTCCTGTCTCCAGCCATGACCAGCGGGGTTTCGACCATCAATTTCGAGTTTTGCGGAACGACCACAACACCCGTAAGCCTCAATCTGGAAGTCAGTTACACCAATTCGCCGTTTGTATGGACCAATGTGCTGGCCATCACCAATGTCACGTTCAACGGGTCACGAGCCGACTACACGAACGTGCAACACGCCCTGTTATCGGTCAATTCCCCCATCTACGTGCGCATCAAGAACATGACGTCCCTCCCAGGCGGCTTGCTGATCGACAATGTTCAGATCAAGGGATTTGCGACCAGCAACGACTGGTACATCAATAGCGCCGCCGTGATGTATCAAGCGCAGCAGAACCCGCCCGCCGCACGCCAGTACTATCTCGGAGCGGGCTACCTGAACAGTAACCGGACGTCGGAAGTCAGCTCCGTGCCGGACCTGAAACCCAACACCAACGTCTTCCCCTGCATCCGGACCCCTTCCCTGGCTGCGGGAATCGGCGAAATCAGTTTCTGGTACCGGAACTGGGCAACCAATGTCCCCACCCCAGCGCGCCTGGTGATCGAAAAATCCGCTATCGGCGACAATAACCCCGCTTCGTGGGTGTCCGTCACCAATATCAGCAACATCGTCAACACCAACGATTACCTCTTCTTCAGCACGTCGATCTACGACACCTCCTACAGTTACATCCGGATCTACAACGACGACACATACACCACCCAGGTCGGCCGGGTCTGTCTCGACGACATTCTGGTGACGGCGCCGCTGGCATCCACCCTCTCCCTGAGCAATCTGGTCATAACCCCGTCCATTCCCCTCTATACCGACCGTGTGGATGTCGCCGTGGACGTCTACCGGCTCTTCTACGCCCCCTCCAACCTGACCCTGACGGCCTACTACGGCACCGCCTCGAACTACGCAAGTCTGGCCTCTGCCGCCGCCACAGGGCTCCCCATGACCTGCACGGCCAGCAATCTCACCGTCCCGGGAAAGTGGTACCGTTACACGACAACGACCCAGAAAATTCCCACCAATGCCATCGACAGGTACGTAAAGTATTTTGTCCAGGCAACCTTCGATGGTTATCACCCAGAGGTATATAGTCCGAAAACGAACAGGCAATTCGCGATCCAACCGACCTGGTACAACCCCCTCAAGGACTACACCAATAACTCGGCCTACTACATCGTGTTCTCCTGCCCGACCGGATCGGTGTGGATTAATGAGATCAATATCACAGATTTCTCCTATGGCGGCCCGGCCTACCTAAATCAATACATTGAACTTTGCGGCAAAACCGGAAGCGACATCCGGAACTGGAACCTGCAGGTGTTGGATTACGTGGCAAACACCCAGGCCGTCTACGCGATCACCAATACGACCCTTGCCAATGCAACCAATGGTTACGGATTCTGGCTGATTGGAAAGTCAGGAGTGGCAGGCAAACAGCAAACGCTGACCAACACCCTGCCTGCCGCTGGCGGGATCCGCCTGTTACGAACCTCCGGCACTACAGCGGATGCGATATGCTACACGAGTGACGGCGGAACCCCAAGCCAGGTATCTGCGTTGACCAACCGGGGCTTCACTTATGCCTATGCCGATGATGGTGGTCTTGACACCTCCGTCATTCTGACCGGCTATAACACAAACGGATTCACATGGACGCTAGGAAATGACTATTCCTACAGTGCAGGCAGCGTCAATGATGGGCAGTTCTTTGTGGTTATTTCAGGGGGAATTAGCGCGCCCACCGTGACCATTTATGCGGTATGGATGAATACAACCAACCTCTGGATCGAATGCAGCGGAACCAACAGTTGGGCCCCTGCCCCGTGGTACTCAACCAACCTGTTGAACACCAACGGATGGACAACCGTGACACCATTCTGGAGCACCTATCCAACGCTGTCTCCCAGCAACACGTACACAGTCCACTTCAACCTGACCAATATTCCGGCGTGTTACTATCGAATTGTGACCACAAACGCTCCCTGAGGAACTGGCGGCATACCCCGTTGAAGCGGGGCGGTTTGACGGGCCTCAGCGCGAAATAATCCCACACCATCGCATAGGCAGCCTTTATTAGCGCCGCTATTCGTTGTCGATGGTTTTCAGCAAACGAACAACACGGGGATGAACGCCGTCGGCGTTCGGAAGTGGATCTCGCCACACTTCAGCGATAGCGCGCACCCCGGCCAGAACACTCTTATCCGTCAATTGTGGGATAGTCCTGGTCGTTTGAGCGAAAAGAAGAATCATAAAATACTGTTGGCGCGTGTTGAACAAACCCGCCGTGTAGCGAAAGAACGCCTCGCGCTCAAACGGCGAGAGCCCAGCCAGCGGAGCCGCACTAAATACATTTGTCGCATGCCCGATATCCGACAGATTGGCGAACCCACACCGCCACGGATTCTGGTTCGTATCCGCCCAAAAGGCGGCCAGTGCCGCTGCCTCAGTCTGATCAAGAGAAAAAGAGGAGGGATCGCCTGGATACCTGTCTACCGGCATGTTCTGAAAAAGAGCCTTGAGCACATTGGTCATCCCGGTATTAGGATTAACAAAACCTTTTCCATTTCCTGCACCGGCAATGGAAAAATAATCCAGCACACGGTCCAAAGGCCTGGGAATTGAATTTCCGGAAACGCGATCGTAGAGCCGGATGGTATTCCACTGATCAAGAGGGACATCACTATTTCTCGATTTTGTGCCACGCAACAGATACGTTAGCTCGGTAACGCTCGTCAGCGGCCGATCAGCGACAAACATATCTGCATAACCGTCCGTGTCACGCGCCTGCAACCAAGTCAGCGTCATCGTATTTGTGGAGCCCAACGTGCCGGCAGTACCCGGTGGCCACACGCGCCACTGCGCGTTTGTCCAATTAAACCTCGGGTCTGTGACCTCAGCATCGACCACGACGCTTGCGGTCATCGCCGCAGGTGGACTTGGATTCGTCACGGCTGGCAAATTCAAATCGAGAGTTAGGTTGGTGGGATACGGCGATGCGTCAACCACCGCCCCTGCGGGTCCATTTAGCCGCATTTGCAGACCGATCTTCGCACGCACAGTCACATTTGAGCCCATAAACGCGGCGTAACTCGTATTGGTAATACGAAAACTGATCGCCGGATAGAACATTGCCGCACCCTGCACGTACCCCGAGTCGATGAAGCCATTTGTATTGGCGGGAATAGGAAATGTGGGCGGCGTCGCCCCGGTTCTTTCAAAGCTCACATTGTATTCGATCCAATAAGTATTGGCGGATGGTTTCACGAACGGATAGAACCATTCAAAGTACACCTTGCCAGTCATGCTGAAGTTGGTGTTGGCCAGAAAGACATACCTATTCGAAACCATAATCTCATTGAACATCGGGACCGACTCAGTGCAAGCCGAACCGAGATTTCTCGGAATAGGGTCGGCGTCAACAAAATCCAGTAGGTTGGTGAATACGAAACCTGCCTGACTGGCCTCGATCCCGCTGGCAATCAGTCCGTTGATGATGTTCGTCATCCGGTCCGTCGCCATCAACGCCGTTTCATCCCCACTAATGTCCACCCGTGCAAGATTCGTCCCCCCCACATATCCCGTCGGAAATGAGGAGAAACACACAAAACTATCCACAGACCGACCCAACGCCCCCGATGCCACGCCCACCTTTTCAAGTTCCTGCACAGTCTCATAGGGCCTGTCCGAGACCAATTTATCCTCATTCGCAACATCAGGACATGCCGACAACTGGATCTCGTTAACATTCGTACCGATGCCGCGCGGGGTACCAAAACCTGCTCCAGAGTGGTTCGCATCCAACATCCCCGAACAATTGACCACCAGAAATCCGACCCGTCCCTTAGGCGCCCCGGCAGGCAACTCAACCCATCTTGGCTGGGGATTCGGATTGGGGCCCAAGGCCGCTTTCGGGATCCAATCCATGACCGGAGCGTTCGTTGCGCCGGTGACGCCTACACCAGAGGAGGCTCCCGATTCCAGATAGTACCAGGGGGGATAGGGCTTACCCGCGAGATCCGCATCGATTGCCCCGAGCGCCCGGTTGAGGGCCACATGCAGGAGTTGCCGGGTGGCCACATCGTTCCGGAAATTGCCCGCCGCCACCCGCTCGGTCCGCATGAAAATGGAAAAAGTCACCCCCATCACCACCATCAACGCCAACAGACCGATCACAAGAATCAGAGCCACACCGCTGCGATCGGAGCATCCGGAAGGTGCCAAGCGTCCAAGCCCCTTCAACAAAGGACTACGCGCCCCATCCTGACTATCCTGCTTATCCATGTTCAACCTGGCTTCCTGCGCCATTAGAGCCGGTTTCGACCCCGATTCATGAAATAGGCGCGCGACTGGTAAACTACATTGGACCCATAATTGTTCGTCAAGGTCACGGTTACATCCGCATACTGCGGCAACTCCCCAGCCGACGGGGCGGCGGGTTCACAGGAAAAATCGACCGACTCCACTCCCTCCGCCAAGGCGTCCCCGTTTCTGGTAACCCCGGAATACGTAACCTCCATGCCCGCCCGGTTCGTGGCGGTGGCATCGCTCAACACCCAAAAATGAGCCGCACTCCCGGAAACAGAAAAGTCCGTGAATCGGTTCGTTCCACGCACCGCCGTGGCGAGTTCCTGCGCTATGAAATCGGCCACTCCGCGTCCGGTCATGTCCAGTTCGGCCTTCCGCGCTCCCGTGTCCCAAGCCACTGACGCCCGCTGAAAGATCATGCTGACAATCAACACAATGATCACCAGGATCGCCATCGCCACCAGGAGTTCAATCAACGTGAACGCGCCGTGTCGCTCTCCGGGGGAAGAGCGAACGGAAATGAACTCCTTTGTCGTCGCAACCGGTCTCTTCACGTCACATTCCTTGATAGGTAAACTCGGTGTAAAAAAGCGTCGGATTGGCAAACGAACCATATTGGCCGCTAACAACCTCAAGGAGCGCCGAGTACTGGTTCGGGTCGGTGAGAGTCAGCTTCAACTTATACCGCATCCCGCCCGCAGGGAAGGGCTCAAAGGTCTCGACCCCGTCAACCCGTAACACGTTCGCCAGCACTCCGTCGGTCAGAACATCAGCAACATTGGTACTACTGCACCAGTCCGCCCAGTTGGTGATGGACGCTGCGTTGCCATGCATCCCGTTCATCACGGTTTCCGCGAACATTCCGCACCGTGTGTCGGCCGAGCCC
>JBAXWO010000134.1:0-6664 GCA_037128375.1 bacterium | reverse complement strand
CCGTGCTCTACCACGCCGAGGCCGAGTGGTCGGGCGACTACATGTCCGTCAAGGAGCCCATGCGCGTGCTCATGCAGGCGCAGCTCGATGCCGACATTGTGCCCGCAGATGTGCTGGCCAGTGGCGCGAGCGTATGTGACGGCAAACTCCGGATCAACCAGGAAACCTATGGCTGCCTGATCGTGCCATGGGCCCAGCGCCTGCCGCGGACGGTCGTGGCGACACTGATGGCGCTGTTGCAGCAGGGCGTAAAAATAGTTTTCGTGCGGGATTGGCCGTCCGCGATAACCGAGGCCAATTTGAAAGGGGATGAGTTGCAAGTGCTGTGCCGGCACTCGAATGCCTGCGTCGCGGAACTCGAGAAGCTTCCGATGCTGCTGCGGGAATGGGGACTGACCGGGGTGCGAACCAGCACATACGAGCCCACCCTTCGGCGCTATGAATACCGCCATGATGGTTTGTCCGTCTGGATGTTCTTCAACGAAGATCCATGCCAAACCATTCGCACCTCGGTCTACCTGGAGGGCGCGGAACGGGTGGTTGCATACGATCCCTTTGCCAATCGGTTGATGGCGATGCCGGCGCAGAAGGAAGACTCCGGCCAACGCGTGGAGTTTGCGCTCAGCCCCGATGAGTCCATCATTCTGTTATCCGGCAACGTCCCGGATGCGCCGAGGGTGGTCCGCGGGAATGAAGCGGGCTGCATGGTTCCGTTGCAGGTCTCGCCATGGCAGGTGTCCACGGCGGTCTCCGAGGCCTACCCGGCGTTCACGCCCTGGCGCACGCTGGAGTCGCTGATCAACCTGTGCCAACCGGGGCTGCTGCCGGATTTCTCCGGCACAATCCGCTACGACACCCGGTTTGACAGCCATGCGCCAACCGGGAAGAGCGTGTTCCTTGATCTGGGCAACGTGGGCGAAGCCGCCCAAGCCTGGTTGAACGGAACGTTGCTGGGCACGCGGATCTGCCGTCCGTACAGCTTTGACGCGACGCCTGCGATCCGCCCCGGCGAGAACACCCTGCGTATCGAAGTGACCAACACGCTGGTCTATGCGTTGAAGGATGACTTCTCCCGCTACATCAACCAGGAGCCTTCGGGACTGATCGGGCCGGTGCGGTTGCGATACCGTGATTGACGACACCCCATGAATCCATTTTCGACCGGCCTGATTCCCTCCCGCATCATCCTGGGCACCGGCAGCTTCGGTTCCAACATCCCGCGCGAGGAGGCCTTCGCCGTGATGGACGCGTACCTGGAGGCCGGAGGGAACGTGCTGGACACCGCCCACATCTACTCCAGTTGGGAACCCAACGGCGCAGGGGCCAGCGAGCGCACGGTGGGGGAATGGATTCGGTCGCGCAACGTGCGGGACCGGATTATCCTCGGAACCAAGGGCGGACATCCGGATCTTTGCGCCATGGATCGCGCCCGTTGCACCTTGGACGATCTGCGCCATGATTTTGCCGAGAGTCTGGAGCGGTTACAGGTTGAGTGCGTGGACGTCTACTGGCTTCATCGGGATCATCCTAGCATGCCGGTGTCGGTCATCATGGATAACCTGGCCGAACTCAATCGCTCGAACCGCATCGGTTGTTTTGGCGCATCGAACTGGATGCCGGCTCGCATCGAGGCAGCGAACGCCTACGCGCAACAGGCGGGGCTGAAAGGATTTGTCGCGAACCAGCCGGGGTGGAGTCTTGCCGAGCATGCCACCAACTTTGCCGATGCCTCGCCTATGCTCTATATGGATGACGCCACGCTGGGCTGGCACACACGGACAGGGCTTCCGCTCGCCTCGTACTCCTCGCAGGCTGGCGGGTATTTTGGCGAAGCCAACGTGCAGTGGGCCAGGCAAGGGTTCATGGGACCCCCGCCGCGCGGCGCGGGCTATGACTCGCCCGCGAATCGCGAGCGCTTGCAGCGGGCCATGGCCTTGGCGGAAGATAAAGGCTGTGCCGCCAATCAGGTGGCGCTGGCCTGGCTGCTGCATCAGCCCTTCCCCACCTTCCCGATCGTCGGCACCCGGTTGCCGAATCACGTCCGCGAAAGCATGGGCGCCTTGGAGGTGCCGCTCGACCCGGAGGAGTGCCGCTTATCCTGCATTGTGTGTTCTTGACCGGATGCGCCCAATAGAGGCATTCTCGCGCCTCCATGAAAGCGTTGCCTGGTTTTGCCCCCGTACTCGTCGGCCTTGTTGTGCTGGCAATGAGCGCCTTTTCCGCCAAGGTGGCTGGAGAAGACTTGTTTCCCTGCCGGGACCAATCCGTGCTGGCGTCCGTTGAACTCAAGGGGCCCTGGCAGTTTCGTTTTGATCCAGCGGGCGAAGGGGCTGGCGCCGGCTGGTTTGGCGCCCTCACCAATGCGGCCACGTGGGAGTCCCTCACCATCCCCCGGGTCTGGAACATTCCCGACGGAGGCGTCACCGGCAATGTGGCGCAGGCGGTGGGTTGGTACCGGCTTCTTGTCCAGGTGCCGCGGGGCTGGGATCAGGACGTGACCCTGGCCTTTCTGGGCGCCCAGTATACGGCCGACGTCTGGGTAAATGGTGAGTATCTGGGCGTGCATCGCGGCGGCTTCACTCCGTTCATGATGGACGTCACCGCCCAGGCACGTATGACAAATCAGCTACTGGTGGCCGTACGGGTCAGCAATGTCGTCAACGAAAAGACGGTGCCCGCATCGAAATGCGGATGGCAACACTATGGCGGCTTGTGTCGCGAAGTCTACCTGTTGCACCAACCGACCGTGCGTCCTGCCTCGATGGCTGTTTCCACGCGTCTGAAACCTGACGGCTCCTGTGTCGCCACCGTGCAGGTTCCCTTTGCCCGACCGCCGCCCCCCGCCTCGCGCCTGCGCGCCCGCCTGCTGGACGGCGGACAGGTCGTTGCCACGGCGGAGTGTGCCCTTTCCACCAACACCGCAGCGCCTCCGACGCTGGAACTTGCGGTCAAGCACCCGCGTCTTTGGTCTCCCTCGACGCCCGTGCTGCACCAGCTCACACTCGAGTGGAAAGGCGGGCGCCACACCATGCCGGTCGGTCTGCGCAGTCTGCGGGTGGAGGGCGAGCGGGTTCTTCTCAACGAACAACCGATCTGGCTCCAGGGTTTCGGTCAGCACGAAGTCGCCCCCGGCAACGGGCCCATTGTCCCTCTCGACCTGCGCCGCCGCGATCTGGAACAGATGAAGCGGGTCTTCGATGCCAACGTTATCCGGCCCGGGCACTACCCCAATCATCCCGACCTCTACAATCTTTGCGACGAACTGGGCCTGCTCGTCTTCTCGGAAATCCCGATCTGGCAAATGTGGTCGACCGGTCTTGCCTCCGATGACGTGTGGGATCTATGGGTTGAGCCTCAACTACGCGAAATGGTTGAGTCGCAGCGGGTTCACCCGTCGGTTTGTTTCTGGGGGATTGCCAACGAAACCCGCGATGCGCATGCCTACTACCGGCGCGGCGCCGACACCGTGCGCAAACTCGATCCATCGCGACCCGTTTCCGTCGTGTTGGAATACGATCAGGATCTGGACTCAACGCCGATCTTCGACATGGTAGCCCGAAACTTTCACTTCGGATGGTACCACTCACGCGACGTCTACGAGGGGCCATCCAGGGCAGCGCCAGCATTCGCCGCCTCGCACGGAAAGCCCTTCTGGGTGGCGGAAACGGGCGGAATTGCGCCCCGCGGGTCGCTCGGCGGCGGATACTCCGACCAGGCACGAGGGAAGGAAACCTACCTGGATCGCATTCTGCGATTCAACGTAGCCTACTACTCCACCCTCACCAATCAGGTGACCGGTATCTCCGTCTGGGCGTGGACGGATTTTCCTCGTTTCGGCGGCATCGAGGCACATGGCGTTTTCGATGTATTCCGTCAACCCAAGCTGGTCACCTACTCGTTGCGGAATCTCATGCACGGCGATTTGCGGCTGTTTGCCGTCGAACGGAACTCGTTTGTCGCCACAGGCGAAACCTGGCAAGCCGAGATCCGGACCTTCAACCGCCCGCTCGCGCCCCGCAAGGGACTGACCGCCCGATGGACCGTATTGAAGGGGCAGGTCAAGGTCGGCGGCGGCGAGATCGCCTTTGATGCGACCCCGGAGCGTTCGCAGGGGGTATCGTCCATTGAATGGGTCCCGCCGACGAATGCTCCGGCCGGCCTATACAGCGTTTGGACGGAACTCATGGACGGCCACCAGCGGCTCCACATCAGCGGCAACGTCTTCGATCTGTGGAAGGCCTCTCGTCCCGGCGTTCTCCGCGTTTCTCCTCCGACAACCGAAGAGGAGGAAAGATGGGTGACCCTGGGCGGCGTACGGCTTCCGGTGTATCCCCTGGTCGGACTGCAGATTCCGCTGGATGAAGGGGGGTACGACCTTGTCCTGGGTGAGGGAACGCGAACCTTGGGCAACACGGCCTGTGCCATCACGAACGCGGTCATCACGTCACAACCATGGCCCACACCCTGATCAATCGGTATCGCCTTCTGACGGCGCTGCTCATACTGGCCCTGCTGGCCATGACCGCCGCCTTCGGGGTGTTGCACCCCTTTGACGACGACGAGTTTCAGCATGCGCACTACGCCTGGTTGCTGCACCAGGGACAATTGCCGTTCCAGGATTTCTTCGAGCACCACCTGCCGACCTATCACCGGTTGGTCGCACCCGTGTATGCGCTGGGCGAGGCGCCGGAGACGCTGTTCGCACTACGTTTCGTGAGTTGGGCTTGTCTCGTCGCCGTCCTGGCCTGCGTCTACGGAGCGGGTCGGACGCTATGTTCCGGACCGGCGGGTCCAGCGGCCGCCATCCTGCTCCTGGTCACAGCCCCGATCTTCCTTGCCAAGATGTTGGAGGCGCGACCGGAAGCGCCGGCGTTGCTGTGCTTTGCGGGCGCGCTGCGGCTGCTCTTTGCCTGCCGCCGCGACGGTGATGGGCGGGTTTCGGCCCTTATCGCGCTGGCCGGGTTTCTAGCGGGTGCGATGCCTGCTTTCTCCCACAAGTTCGGGCTTTCTGCCGCCGCCCTGGTGGTGGGGGCGTTCCTGCTGCACGGTGGTCGGCGCGGCTTCCTGTTCATGGCCGCCTCGGCCCTCCCGCTCCTAGCTGTGCTGGCCTGGGCTGCCGCGCACGGGATAGCGGGCGATCTCGTTCACAACGTCTTCGTCCTGGGCGTGGAGTGGAAGCACAGATTCTCGCCAGCCGGTTACCTGGCCAGCCTGTGGAGCGAAAGCGCTTTGCTGGTTTCGGCGGGTTTTGCCGGACTCCTGCTCCTGGTCGGCGAACCCGCGCGGGGCCGCCGCCAGGCCGCCTTCCTGTTCATGGTTCTGGCGGCGGCAACCGCCACGCTCTTCCTCGTGCCCGAGCCGTACCGGCAGTCCTTCCTGCCCCTTTTCCCCCTGCTGGCGATCGGGGCTGCCGTGACGGCCGACCGCGCGTGGCAATGGATACGTCATGCCGGCGGGATCCCGGTGGCCGGAGTGGCCGCCGCGCTGGTTGTGCTGGCGGCCGCCGCCCTGTATCCGGGCGTCACCAGTCTAGCGGCCGACCTTAAGCTGAGCCCTTCAGCGGACCTGCGGCGAATGCGGGCGGCGGAGGCCACGGGCTCCCCCCGCTATTTCGACGGCCGCGGACTCCTGTTCTACCGGCCGCATACGGGACGGCACGCCTGCATGCACGAGGGCATCCAGGCCATGCTCGATCCGGCGCGCTTCGCGACCGAGTCCATCGACGCCCTGCGTGCCGCAGGTTGCCCCACCGTCATCCTGGACTACCGCGTCCTGCAGATGCCTGCGGCGGTCGTGAACTTCATCCGGGATCACTACCTGCCGCTCGGCGATGAGGTGTTCGTCCCGGGTTTCCGGGTCGACCGCTCGCGTCTCGTTGGCCGGTCGTGCAGGGTCCAGGTTCCGGTTGACGGCCTCTACCGCGTGTCATGGCGCAGCGGCAAGGTCCGGTGCGACGGCCGGGAGGTCACCTCAGGCGCCGCCCTCCCGCTCGCGGCGGGAGAGCATATGCTGGAGGGCGTTGGTTTTGTCGACGGTTTCACAGCCCTCCTGGAGAAACGGGCGCCGACCGGGAAGGGAGCCCAGCCATGAAAGCGCCTTCCATGGGATCGCTGGCCCTCGTGATCGTAGCGGCCGTCGTGGGGGCGCTGGCGGTACGGCACGCCGTCGTCGCGCTGTCGTTCCCTTATCCGATCGAGTATCCGGAAGGGATCACCGTGCACTGGACGCAGCAGGCCGCGGCGGGTGCGAGCCTGTATCCCGCCGTTGACCCGGTGGTGCCATTGCACAATCCCTACCCGCCGCTTTTTTACCGGGTGGCGGCGCTCCTGCAGAACCACTTTGCAAACCCCTTTCTTTCGGCCCGGTTGACAGCCCTGGCGGGACTTTTCCTGTGCAGTGGTGTCGTGGCATGGCTGCTTCGGCGCAAAGGGCGCCGGGATCAGTTTATGGGCGCCTCCGCGGGTTTCAGCGTTGCAGCCGATGCAGCGTGCCTGGCCTGCTCGACCGACCTCGGGCCGAGGTCGGCTACAGGTAGCCCGCGTCGGCCCGACGCGGGTCCGGACGGTGATGGAGGTCGGCCCGACGCGGGTCCGGACGGTGATGGAGGTTCGACCGACCTCGGGCCGAGGTCGGCTACAGGTAGCCCGCGTCGGCCCGACGCGGG
>JBAXWO010000133.1:0-6688 GCA_037128375.1 bacterium | reverse complement strand
AGAGAGCGATACGCATGCCTGCGAGAGGAGACCGTCTCCTCGACAGATCAGAGTATCTCGCCCGCTCAAGCTATGTCCGAGGCAGGGTCTCCGAGGAAGTTGACTACGAATCGTCAACCGCCTATCGACACGTGAAACATAAGGCCTACAATTACCCGGGGGCGTACTACAGTGACCCGACCTACGCATTCTCCTCTGTCTTGCCCTCGCTGGCGCCTCCGCCTGCCGATATCGCGGTTCAGCCCGGTCAACCGCCCTGGCCTGAAGACGTCCGCCGCATTGCGGACAGTCTGCTGCGCCAGCCGGTCCTCGATGCGATGGAAGGCGGTGTTGAGATCGACCTGACCCACAACGACATGGCCCGGCCTCAGCGTGGTTCCACTTACCAAAACCGTCTGACGATCCTGTACTCCCCGCGCAAGTGGGTTTCCCGGGGGATGGCTGATAGGAGTCGCTGCCTGACCGACTGGGCCGACAGCGACACGCGCGGAGTTTTGTGCCAGGCCATGCAACTGGGCCGCCAGCGCAAAGCGCAGAAGGCGGACCTGCGACTGCAACTGCCCGGGTTCGGCACCTTCAACGACTACTCGCTGGTTCCGCTGGCTCAGACGTTCCGGGGTCAGACTGCGGCGATGCAGACCAACACACAAGGGCAGGTCACGATCACGTTTCGCTACCTGACCAACCCGTCCTATGAGCAACGGTTCCTGATCGATCCCCGCCGCCATGTGCTTTTGCGTCAGGAGGCATGGTCGGAAGGCAAGCTCACCAGCCAGACCGCGTTCGAAGGGTTTGTCGAGGTCGCCGGCTGCTGGTGGGCAACGAAAGTCACGACCACCGACAGTGATGGGCGGAGCGCGGGCGTCACGACCATCTCCATGAAGGAAGTGGCCGCCACGGACTTTGAGAAGCAATACAGGGCATCCCTGCCCGATCTGGACCGTGCGATCATTCTTCGCGACCCTCTGCCCGAACTCGCGGTCGCGAAGCAGGCGGATTTCGAGAAAGGGGCGTCGTTTGAAGACCTCCTCACGCTGATCAGTCACGCCAGCCGGAGTCAGCAGTGGGACCAGGTGAACAAACTCTGGCAGCGTGCCGAGGGGTTGGTGAAGGGTAAGCCGGGCGTCGAATGGATGACCGACGTGATTCTTGAAATAACCCGCCGGAACGAAGAACTGTCCCCGCGCTGTCTTGAACGCGCCCGGCGCCTGGTTGCGGAGAAGTCGCAGGATGATCTGTTCCTGGGCCTGTCGATCAAGACCCGTGCCGACCGCGTGATGCAGGCAAACGAGCGACTCGTGCTGCATGATGTGCTTCGTCCGATCTACGACCGGCAACCCGCGCGCCTCCGCACCGGCGTGGCCTGGAGGCAGGCCCAGGCCGAGCTTCTTCAACAGGTCGACCGGCACGACGAAGCCCGCAGCCTATGGGCGTCCCTTTCCCGGGAGTTCCCGGAGGACCTGGACATTCAGACGCGCTACCTGTCCGCGATGGCCGAGGCAGGTGAATTCCCGGCGGCGTTCCAATGGATCAAGACCCTGCTCGCCAAGCCCGATCTTTGGACCGAATCCGAACGGAGTTCAGTGCGGAGTTCGGTGATGAGTCAGATGCAGAGCCGCGCGCCGACGGCTGAAGGGCTGACGTTTCTGGAGGAGTGGATGGCCGAAGGCCCCTTTTATCCAGGTGTCCACGAGAGCTACCTGGCAACCCTTATCCGAATGCATCAGACGGTCAAAGCCAACGGACTGATCAGGCAATGGATTGAGGAGGGGCTGGCAAGTCAGAGGTCGGAGGTCAGAGGTCAGAAGTCAGAAGCGGAACAGGGGCGGGTGGTGCGATTGGGCGCAGCCGTGCGGAGTGTAGTGGGTGAAGGGTATTCCTACGGCGACTACAACGGCCGCAATCAGTACGACGAGCGCTGGACTCCGTTGCTGGCCAAAGTGGCAAGGGAAACCTACCGGTCGCCGACATTGTATGGTCTGGCCAACCAGATCATGCAGAACAATGCCTTCCGTCAAACGAAGGAGGCGTCCGATCTGCGGAGCAACTTTGCGGACGTACTCATGAAAGACACCGACACACTCGGCTACCAAAATGTCTCGCATCTGGTGGCCTGGCTTATGGCCTCCGACCCGGCGTTGAAGGACGAAACGTGGCAGGCGATCGGGCGGGCCTTGACCGCGCGGTGGGCCAAGGAGCAGGAAACGCCCGCCAGACACCAGCTCGCGCAAACGGTACTCCAGATTCTGCGGCATTCCGGGGGCAAGGGAGAGGTCCTTGCGTTCCTGCACCGCCAGGTCAAGGAGGGGCCGACTGGATACCCGGACGCTTATGCGCGCCAGCTTTTCGATGAACTTCGCGCGCAGCCGTGGAACGTCGAGTTCGAGGACGAGTGTTTCAGCCTGCTGGGCCGACTGAGTTCGGCGACTAATGCGGCGGATCGGTTGCCGGCTGTCGTTCCGGCACTGTGCGATCTGGTGGATGCGATGGAGGAAGGCCGGTACCAGGCTGCGGTGGACGCCGTGCCCAAGAAGGAGGCGTTGTCGCGCACGGAATTCCAGGCGCTCCAGCGTCAGAAGCGGGCGGAGGCGCGGGTCGGCCTCATCAAGCGCCTGGCGGACGAAGCCGGGCGGCAGGACGCTGCGCTGGCGCCCTGGCTGACCATCGAGCGTCTGGCTCTGGCCGTGCGGCAGAAGCAGGATCCCCGCGTGCTGGCCGGGGAATGCCGGGAACTGCTGGGGCCGGAGCCGGCGGTGGACGGCGGGCAGACGCTGCTCCAGTGGCACCTGAAGGACCGCGTCCTGACGACGTGGGCCTGCCTTGCCGCCATGCCGTCGCGCGACGAGACGCTGGCCCAGTCCCTGATCGCGTTTCTCGACAAGGGTATCGCGCGAAACCCCGACTCACCCTACTGGAAGGACCAGAAGTATCGTCTCCTCGTGGCGCTGGACCGGCCGGCTGACCTTGAGAAGACGCTGACGGCATGGGTTGAACCCGCCAAGGCCGACAACACGTGGCGGGTGGCGCTCGGATACCTGATGGCCGAGCAGGATCGGGTGCAGGACGCCGTCCGTCAGTTCGAAACCGCCAAGGCGGCGGACGGGTTGGGTCCCCGTGAGTTGCGCTGCCTTGCCGACTGGTATCTGGCGCTGGGGCAGAAGGACCGGCACAGCGACGCGCTTATCGAGGCCCTGATGGCGGAGGAGGAGTACAATCTTTCGGGGCGACTCTCCCCCCTCCTGCGTCCCTGGTACGAGCGGCGGGAAGCGCCGCCGCCGGAGCTGGATCCCGAGACCTTCAATATCTTCAAGGCGCTGTTCAGGAAGGCGCAGCAACCGCAGAACCACGTCAGCCAACTTCGCGAGTTCTATCGGTACACACGGGATTTCCGGCTGCTCGAGTGTCTGGCGGAAGGGATGCTCGGTCATACGGCGCAGTAGGCGTACCCGTTCCTGGGCAGTCTCCAGGGCATCTTGAACGAAGTGCGCGACGAGGCGACCGTGGACAGCATCGTCAGGCATCTGGGCAAGGTGCGGGAACGGGTCAAGACTCGCGTGGATCAACGCGCCCTGGATTTCCTGGAGCTTCAGGCCGAGCGCCGCGCCGCGGAGCTAGCCAATCAGCCGGGCCCCCATGCCGGGAAAGCCCTGGCGGCCATGAAGCGCGCGTTCAAGGGCGATTGGGACGCGGGCGAACGCCGCCTCATGGCAGACATGCTCGCGGGACTGGGGCGGATCCAGGGGGAGGAACTGGGGCGGGAGCAGTTGCGCCAGCTCGCGGAACTGCACGCCTACCGGGACCAGCCGGCCGAGGACCGGCTCCAGATCGCGCTGCGGCTGGCCGAGACGCTGTGGGCGTACGAACGCCTGGACGAGGCGCTGGATACGCTGGAAACCGCGCTGGCCGAGTTCCGTGAGGTCAACAAGGGAACGCTTCCCGCCACCGCCAACACCGCGCTCGCCCGGTTCGTGTGGCACATGGCCAACGACGCCAGACACTTTGCGCGGGCCGAACAGATCCTGCAGGCCGAGATCAAGCGCCCCGCCAACGTTCAGCAGACTTACTGGCTCAAGGAGCGGCTGTTTGAGGTCTACACCCAAGCCATCCGTTACAGCGGGTCCGTCTCGCTTGGAAGCGGTCAGACCCTGTATGCCGCGGAGTTGAACCTGTTCCTGACTGAACTCGACACCGACAACCCCAGTCACCGCAATCAACTGATCGATCTCCTGTGTTCCTTCTTCCGTGCCGCAAAGGGTGCCAAACTGGAGCCTGCCGGACTGCGCGACTTCGCCTTCCAGACGTTCCCCAAGTTCCTGGAGCGGGAGACAACCCCCAACAACTATCATTACGCCTCCGGGCGAGTGGCGGATACGCTGCGCGATCTTCTCGGCGCCCAGACCGGCCTGGAATTCCTGATCGAGTGTTTCGAGAACGAGCCGGAGTGGGTGAGGAACAGCTTCTATTCCGCCTGGCAGCGGCATGCCGACCTGCTTGGGCAGTGGCGCGCGGAAGTCAAGGATCCCGGCAAGCTGACGGACCGTTTGCTGAGGATCGTGACATCCGAACTTCGCCGTGACCTACGGTCGCGCAATCAGGCCAGACGCTGCCTCTACTACCGCCACAGCAACTTCTGGTCCGAGAAAGCGACGAACTTCCTCGCCGTAGCCAACGACGTCTGGGATTCGCAGCGTTCCTCCGGTGCGGCGGCGAAATACATCGGAGCGTATCTGCGCGACGGTCTGAACGAGACGGCCAGGGCCATCGAGATCCTGGCCGAGGCACTGAAGGTCAATCAGTTGGACGAGCAAGGCCTTTCGCAACTGGCCCAGTATCAACACGAACTCGAAAGGTTCGAAGACTCCATCCCGGTTCTCGCCCGATTGGTCGCCCTGCGGCCGGACACCATTCAGTACAGTACCCGGCTGATGCGCGCGTACTTCAAGACGGGCCGGGAGGGGAAACTCCGGGGGTTGCTGATGGAAACCGACCGCCGGTTTCATGAGAAGGGCCTCTGGCAGGAGCACAACATCGGGGAACTGGCCTACAGTTGCCTGGAGAACCAACGCCACAAGGAGTCCGTGGCCTACTACAAGGAACTTATCCCGCTCCACCAGCGTACCCAGCCGAACCGCGGTATCGGCAACGGCACGCTTTCGAGCTACTACGGGTACCTCGCGGAGGCGCAGGCGGCGCTCAAGCAAACCGTCGAGGCGGTCGAGGCGGCCAGCGGTGCTGTTGTGAGCTGGGGGGCGAATCAGAGCAACAGGGACAGCGCGCTGAACTCCCTGAGGAGCGTGTTGGCTACGGCGCCGGACCTTGGTGCCTATGTCGAGCACCTGGATAAGCAGGTGCAGGAGACGGGTCTGGAGAATCCGATCGTCCGCCAGGCGCTCGGGCAGGTTTATCTGGACAGGAACGACTACGGGAATGCGGTCCGGCATCTACGGCTCGCCGCCGAGGCGCAGCCCAACGACCGCCGGACGTATGACCTGCTCGTTCAGGCCTATGATCGCGCCAACGACCCGGAGGGGGCCATCCGTCAGTTGCTGGCCTCCGTGGAACTGTCGCGGCGTGACATCAAGCTCTACCAGACGCTCGGCGAACGCTTTAAGAACCTGGAGCGCGATGCGGAGGCGGAGCGCGCCTACACGAGCATCGCCGAGATGCAGCCGAACGAGTCGGAAAGCCATGCGCTGCTGGCCGAGATACGCCAGGCGCAGGGGCGCTGGCCCGAGGCGATCGAACAATGGCAGCAGGTGGTTCGCGTGCGTACGCTGGAGCCGACCGGTCTACTCAAGCTGGTCGAGGCGCAGATCCACGAGCAGCAATGGGACGCGGCCCGGCAGACGATCAAGGCGCTGTTGGCCAAGGACTGGCCCGAGCGTTTTGGAGATGTCAGGCGGCAAGCGCAGGACATGAAGGTCCGCATCGAAATGGTGCCGTAAGGCCAGGCGCAGGGCAAACGCATCTAGTCTCCTGTATTTTGGCGTTTTTGGCTCTACTACTCGGAAAAAAGTCCTATTTTTGGAGTGCGGCGGCTTGACGCCGCTTTTCTTAGGCGTGGCTTGACGCGCCGGGCTGGCGGCCTGTCAAGCCAGGCCTTATGAAAGCGGCGTCAAGCCGCCGCACTCCAAATTTTCACCGTCCGATTGAGCCAAGAACCCACTGAGCAACGGTGGTTTTGCATGGAACTACGGAAGTCGATGGCAATGGTACATCTTCTCTGTCGAGTTCTCGACGGTGAGCAATGCGGTGGGTTGGGCCGTTCGCATTTCAAGGGGAAGATAAAAGATCCGAAAGTTGATTTGAAATGCAGATAGCGGAGGATTAGTATCCAGGCATGACAACGACCTTGGCAATAGACCGTTTATCAAGACCGGAAAAACTCCGTGTGATGGAGGCGATCTGGGTTGATCTAACCCGGGATGAGGTTTTGACTGAGTCTCCGGCCTGGCACAAGGAGGCTTTGGCTGAAACCGCTCGCCGGGTCAAAAACGGAGCAGAACCGATTCTTGACTGGGAACAGGCGAAGCGGGACCTCCGGAAGCGTATTCGATGAGCATCAAGATACTTGCTTCCGCATCCGAAGACCTTGATCGCGGAAGGAGCTTCTACTCGCGGCAAGGCGAGGGACTGGGCGAGTATTTTTTGGATTCCTTAGCTTCCGACATTGATGCCCTTGCTCTAT
>JBAXWO010000132.1:0-6739 GCA_037128375.1 bacterium | reverse complement strand
GTAAATTCTGTCAAAAATCTTCAGATTGCTGAATCTTTTGATGCGTTTGCCCTGAGCGACTGGCTCCCTTCCAACAGACGGTCTGCCTGTTAGGCCTTTCCACGTTCATAGGATCAGGGCGCGCCGCCGCTCGATGTCTTTGATTTGTTCTTCCGACAGGGCGTCGGGTGCATCCGGACATTCCCTCGCGTGCTCCCGCAGACTTTTGACGGTTGCCTGGACTGCCTCGTCATGCATGACGACTTTTCGCGGCACCGGGGTGGGCGAGGGGGGCTCCGGCGGCGCCACGATGACTTGCGCGGAAACATCGCCCGCCGCAGGAGGAGGCTTGGAGGCGGTCACAGGACTGTTTCCGAACAGCCTGTGCAGGCCTGTCAGCAGGAGCCAGGTGCAGACCACTCCAAGTCCCACCCACGTCCAATCCCACCCGGCATGTCTTTCGCCGGTTTTGGGTGCCAAGTGCTCTCCCGAGCCCGGAGACGTTCCCTTCCGCGTGACAATGACCGGACTCATGGCGAATCCCTCCATCCACCACAGTAGTACTTGTCTCCCACCACGGGATAGCGGGGCGGCGGATTGGTCGTAAACCGTGTGTCGAACATATAGTTCTTCAGGTAACCGTGCCCGTCCGTTGTGCCGACCGGCCCCCGGTAGTTCTGTACAATACCCCCGAACACGTTCAGGTTCCCGCAGGCTGCCGCCAACCGAGTACTATAACTCTCCACCGTGAACATGCCGTCGTTGGTCGAACTGGTCAAGCCGCCTTCGGCAATGAGGTGGGCGTAAATGTCGAGATCCTTGGGGCAGTTGGATTTGACGATGATGTCCTGCCTGGAGATCAGTCCCAGCGCGTCATTCGAGGCGGCATTGGTGGGATTGACGGCATACCGGATATGGTTGGTAATATTGATGTTGCCGTCAGCCACAATGGTCACGCGCCCGTCCAAGGTGCCCGCGATCGTGAGATCGCCGGTCGAAGTCCCCGATGTCGCCACGTACAGCACTCCATTGGTCATCACCGACGGGCTTACTGCGCCGTAATTGTATTTGTTCCACGAGCGTTTTGTATTCGTGATGTAAAAATTGGTGCCCGACATGCCGACCGTTGTCGCCCCGGTGAGAACCAGGTTCGCCTGGAGCCTTAGACAATCCTGGGTCGAGGCGACATTGGTGAAGTTGATTGATGACATCGACTCCGCCGCGACCCCCAGTTGAAAACCATTGCTGAAGACGGCGTTTTCTGGACCCTGGCCCCACGTGGCACTGGCGGAGGTGAGAAGTCCTTCAAAAACCGGAGCATTCCCTGACTGGATGTAAATGGGGCAGTTGCAGTGCATCTTGCCCCTGAACCGGTCCCCCGTTTGGAAATAGATCACCCCCGACTGGCTGTACCACATGGCATATTCGGCCCAGCTTCGTGAGTGGACGTAGTCCATGGTCACAACCCGCCGAACCCCTCGCACGATCCCGGTCGAACAGAGGGTATAGTTCTGGATAGCGGAGTCGCCTCTCAGGGTGATGCGAGCGCTGTACGTCCCCTCCCCGATCGAGCCGGAAATGCTGGCCGGCGTTGGATTGCCGGCCATGACGTAGGCGAGACAGAGTTGTGCGCCGCCATCGGCCACAAACAAGGCCCCCTCCAGGGATTCCTGGCTGGCCGCAATCTTCATCCATCCCATGCTCTGGTTTAACAACCCGAACATCATAAGAGCGGCACAGGAGGTGAGGATCATGACCGTCAGCAGGACATAACCGCCCCTGTCTCTCTCTTGTACTGTTCCCGATGTCATGCTCTATTCCTCTTCACGGTGTCCGGCCCGGGCACCCATCCAAATCTGCAGTGCTTCGCGGTTGGAAGGCCGATCAACGCATTGTGGCCGTGCGTAACTTCACGAACGTGCTTACGGTGTTGCTCGCGGAATACTGGCCATCAACCTTTCGCACGGTCAGCGCAATTTTGACGCTGTTCACCGTGGAGGTCACCGTCGAAGCGATAATGTTCGTGCCGATGACCTGGATCCCGGCCGCATTGGAAAAAATGACCAAAGTTCGGCTTGGGTCGTAGTCGTACCAGGCCACTTCGCTGCCATTGGTGCTCCGAAGCAGCCAGTTATCGGCTGTCCCGAAATTTGTCACCGTATAGGAGGCCCTCAACCCCATGCCCGTCCCGACGCCATAGATCATTTGCTGGAGACAGTGGTTGATCTCCCGGGTGGACTCGATCGCCAAAACCGTCCGGTGCCACGACCGCGCACAGTTAAGGTAGACGCTTAACAGGGCCACAATCACGGATACCGAGATGCCCATGGTGATCAGGATCTCAACCAACGTGAATCCGTTTCGCCGCATCCTGTCAGCATACGTCTTCATCAGTATTGAAACCCGCTGCAAACGGTCGTTGCCATCGTTACGGAGTTTGTCTTTTCTGAAACCTGATTGTACCAGGAGTTGGTCAGGAGGATCGTTCGCGAATTCCGATACTGACCGGTCACTACCGAATAACTGCAGTAGTAATAGGAGGTGACGCCCCCCGAGATACTCTGGTTCACCACCCAGTTCGGCCGATTGGTAATGGAGAGGGCACTACTGGAATAGGTGTTCGTGAGCAGCGTTTCCAGATTCATCCGGGCAAAGTGAACGGCCTTCATCCGGTCGTCGGCCAGCAGCGCGGATTCCCGCGCTTTCACGAAGGAATTAAGAAACAGAGAGATCGTCACCACAATGAGGCCCAGCGCAACAAGGACTTCCACCAGGGTGAACGCATCCTTCCTTGCCCCGCCTTTTCCCTGCGCGAGGGTATTTGACCTCATCCGGTTCAATTCGGCGGGTTCTCCTTCTTAACCCGGGACCGCACCTCGGTCATCATTTCGTTGAAGGCGGCCGCCAATTCCTCCAGGTGATCATACTGGCGGAATTTCAGTTCCTGGTCAAAATTGCCGTCGCGTACGGCTTCAAAAACCCTTTGAAGTTTGATGTATGGACCGGCGATGCGGTGCGCCGTTGTCTTGGCCAGAACCATGATCGC
Source organism: bacterium (assembly GCA_037128375.1). Classification (GTDB taxonomy): domain Bacteria; phylum Verrucomicrobiota; class Kiritimatiellia; order CAIKKV01; family CAITUY01; genus CAMBRF01. Next base: position 3,714 of record JBAXWO010000132.1, on the reverse strand, counting down.
CGCTGAGAGCATGAGGGCTCCGAACCCAAGTGCCATCGCCATGGCCTGGCGTTGCATCATGTAGTTATCCTGGAATTTGGTATCCAGCGTGTAAAGTGCGCTCCAGTGCTCCTCCGCAAGGAGAAAGAGCAGTAGGCCCGCTACCGCGATCAGCGCCACCGTGATCAGAACCCACAACCCAAGATACCTGAAGTGGAATTTACTCGTGAGTTTTACGTTGGACAGGCGTCTTTTGGAGTGTTCCATGGTTGCGGCACTTCCCTGAGCGGTTTCATGATCTTGATGGCGACAACACTACTTTGCCGTGGGGGGGTTGGCAAGCACTCTGTGCTGGATTTGCGCCTGTTTCAATCGGCTTGCCGTTCAGGGGGGCGGAGGCTATCATTCCCTGCCGATGTCGCTGAATGAGCGAGAGTATATGCGTCCGGACAAGGCCGTCACGGATCGGGGCGGTAGGGAACCGCCTGTCCCGTGGCGTCTTCGCCTGATGTTTCGGGTCTGGTGCTGGCTGCGCCGTTTTCGGGGCGGCAGGCGTGACGGGGGACGGAGTAAATGACGAATCGGTCTGATGCCATCGGGGCGGGTTCTCGAAGCGGCCTGTTAACCGAGCACGACGTCGCTGTGATTTGCGATCAGGCCCTGGCGCAATGGAAGCCTGACGGCAAACGGGTTCTGTTTGTCGTTCCCGACCTGTCCCGGACCTGTCCGCTGGATCTCATGTTTCGCCTGCTCTACGAACGGCTGGCCGGACGCGTCAAACTCATGGATTTTCTGATCGCCCTGGGGACCCACCCGCCCCTGACGAAGGAGCAGATCTACAAGAGGATGGGAATCACCGCCGCCGAACATGAACGGCGCTTCCCCAAGGCGCGCTTCTTCAATCACGAGTGGAAGAATCCAGACCAGTTGGTGGAGGTGGGGCGCTTCTCAAAGTCTGACGTCCGCGAGATCACCGAAGGACGTTTTGAAATGGATGTGAGTATCACCTGTAACCGGATGGTCCTGGACTACGACCTTCTGGTCATCATCGGCCCGGTATTTCCGCATGAGGTCGTCGGCTTTTCAGGGGGGGCGAAATACCTGTTCCCGGGCATCGCGGGGCAGGAGATTATTGATTTTTTCCACTGGCTCGGGGCGGTGATCACCAATCCGGTCATCATCGGCAACAAGTGGACCCCCGTGCGCAGGGTGGTGGATCGCGCGGCCGCCATGCTGGCCATCGAGCGGAAGGCGTTCTGCATGGTGGTGCAGAACCACGACTTGGCCGGCCTCTATGCCGGGACGCCGGAGGAGGCATGGTCGGCGGCTGCGGATCTCTCCAGCCAGATCCACACCCACTATTCGGAACGTCCCTTTCACACCGTCCTGTCGTGTGCGCCGGAGATGTATGACGATCTCTGGACCGGTGGCAAATGCATGTACAAGATTGAGCCCGTGGTGGCGGATGGGGGAAAGGTGATCATCTATGCCCCGCACATAACGGAGATTTCGTCGGTTCACGGCGCCATCCTGGAAAAAATCGGATACCATACGCGCGACTTCTTCCTGAAGCAGTGGGATCAGTACAAGGGCTATCCCTGGGGCGTGGTGGCGCATTCGACGCACGTGAAAGGCATCGGGACCTACGAAAAGGGCGTGGAGAAACCGCGCGTCGAGGTCATTCTGGCCACCCGCATTCCTGAAGCCATCTGTCGCAAGGTCAATCTCGGGTACCTGGATCCGCGTTCGATCAGGATCGGCGATTACGAGAACCGGGAGCCGGAGGGCGTCCTTTGCGTGCGGCGGGCTGGTGAAATTCTCTACCGATGGAAGCATGCCCCCGCCGCGCTCGGCGGCCGGGAATAGCGCCTGAATGGCGGTTCGCCTGCCGGGCGAAGTTTATTGCTGCTCCTCGCCTTTCTCCTTCAAAATTAATTACTTGATTAAAACATAATGTCTACGTAGCATACTGGGGAATAACACAAAAAACAGGGAGGGGGAAGATGCTTAATCTAAATGAACTGCATGCGAAGGATCTTCAGAAAATTGTGGGGATCCGGAAGAAGATAGAGGTTCTCGAGCTTGAAATGGCTGAAGTGCTGAAGCAGGCGGAAAAACGTGCTCCGTCGCTGAGCGTGTCGATCCGTAACATGCGGATGCCGCGCAAGTCGCAGCCAAGTTTGCGGGACTTGATCCGGGGAATCCTGGAGAAGGCAGCCAAGCCCATGACCGTCTCGGAACTCTACGAGGCCTCGCTGGTGGAAGGCTATCAGTGGCGTTCGCAGGAGCCTATCAACGCGCTGAATGTCAAGATGTACACCGACAGGACCTTCAAGAAGATGTCTCCGGGCCGTTTCGTGGTTCGTCCGGGCAGAAAGGCCTGAGCCCCCCCCCCATCATGGCGACGGGCGGGAGCCCCCGCCATGAAGCATGGGGTGGGTATCGATGAGGACGGCGCCGGGAAGGATGGTGCCCTCGAGGCCGTTCGTCCTGATGAAGGCGCGCAGCGTTTCATTGCCCCCCTTCGCCGGATCGGGTGAGAGCAAAGCCCAGGTGAGCCGGTGTTCACGGACGAGGCTGGCCGTTTCCTCCGGTGCGATCTGGAACGATCTCACCAGCGTCGACACGTCCTTTCTGAAATAATAGGCAAAGATGGGGCAGGGGATCGGGATGGGGTCGTCGCCCCAATAGTAGAACGACGTCAACAACAGCCGGTCGTTGGCGGTCGTTACGCGGTTCACCGCCTCGGCGGAAAGGCGTGAGGCGTTGGAGCCCCACCACCAGCCTGGTCCAAGGCCTTTTTGCTCGTCCTCGTGATGGCGACCCAGGGCGGTGATGAGAAGTGCCGCGCCACACGCGGCTCCGACCAAACCGCCGATCAGGTTCCCGCGAACGCGCCTCGGTCCGGCCTGGCGGAACCGGTCGACCAGCATCACCAGGCCGACGCCTGCCAGGGTTGCCCATGCCGGATAGAAGGATACCGTCATCCAGGGCGTCTTTCCCCGCGACAGGGAGAGCACGGCATATCCGATCATGAGCGTCGTCCAGGGCCAGTTCCGGGGTGCGCCGAGGTTTCTCCACCCCCGCGCCAGGTCAGGTATGTCGCGCCGACACTGCCACGCCGTGCCGATAACCGTCACGGCGACGAGCAGGCAGCCCGTGATCCCGAGTTCAGGAATGAGTCGTTCGCCATAGTAGTACCACGGGAAATTCCATTCGGTCAGGGTTGATTCTGATCCGGCGGCAAAACCGAAGATGGAACGTACGGTCGTACTGAACAACACATACCACCACCCGCAGGTCGCACCGGCTACGGCCAGTGCCAGCAGGGGCGCTTTCCAGGGCATGGGCGGGCGGGATCCGGCCCCGAGGATCAGCATCATAGGCGGGATGAAGAAAACCCCGGTTTCTTTGGATAACAGGGCTAATCCGAGAGAAAAGCCGGCGAACACAACCCGGCCTCGGACGCCGGCGTACAGGGCCAGCAGTCCGAAGGTCGTCACCAGATGGTCGCGTTTGATCCAGACATCGAAAAAAACGGCCCCGGGGAGGAGCGCCAGACAGACGGCGGCGACCAGCGCCACGCGACGTCCAAAGACCAACCTGTTCAGGCTGTAAAGAACGATCATGTTCAGCGACTGCACCCCGATCGCCGCCAATTCCGCGCGCTCCGCAAAGCCCTCAACCAAGGGGTTCAGGCATGACATCAGGAGCAGGAAGCCGGGCGGGTGCACC
>JBAXWO010000131.1:0-6758 GCA_037128375.1 bacterium | reverse complement strand
GTTAACCGAAAGATCGAGACGCATGCGCGGGGAGTAACCACAGACGGTGGCGGGACGCACGATGTTGACGCAGATGCGGTCGGCGTAGCTGAGCAGCACGCGCTCGCTGATCATCTTGGTCTTGTTGTAGTCGGAGATCGGGACGAGGGATAAATCCTCCGTGACTTGAGGTTCGTCTTTGACCCCATAGACACTTCCCGAACTGGCATAAATGAACTGCTTGACACCGCAGTGAATGGCCCTCTCGACCAGTTGCATGGTCGCCAGGGCATTTACTTCCCATGACAGCTTCGCATCCAACTCGCTACAGGGATCGTTAGCCACATTGGCCAGATGCACGATCGCGTCCACGCCTTCCATTGGAATACGTTCGGCGCGACGCACATCCTCCCGGATGACCGTCAGATTCGGATGAGCCGGAAGGTGATTACCAAACCACAGCAGGTCCACCACCGTCACCGAATCGCCCCGCTCCAACAAAGCGTTCGTAAGCACCGTGCCCACGTAGCCGCATCCCCCTGTCACCAGAATATGCATCGTTATGTCTCCTCCCGTTTATCCGTCAAAAATTCAACATGGCTTCACTGGCCTTGAGGAAATGCGCCTTCCGGACGCATTCCGAATTACCGACGATCCGAACGGCTTGCGCTCCAGCCAACTGCCCCATATACGTGGCAATCGTATTGGGCAGACCCTGGGCGGCGGCGAGCGAAGCCAAGGCACAAAACGCGTCCCCCGCCCCGACCGTATCGACGATATTAACCTCCAGAACAGGCAGAAAACAGGGCGCTTCACCCTCCTTCAGTCCGATCGTCTCAACACCCCCACGCGTGAGCCAGGCATACTTGGCACCCATCTTCGTCCGCATCCGCTCCAATTCCGCACGGAAATCGAAGTGCCTGCGCCCCACCGCAAGCATGATTTCCATCTGATCCAGTGAAAAAGTATCCGCCCGATAGTACTGGCGGTTTGTAATGTTGAATCCATGGTTGTTACTGTTCGTCTGGCAGTTCAGCGCCAGGAACGGCGCGCGCTTTTGAACAAACTCCCGCACAGCGTCCTGCATCAGTCCGTGCCCGAAATCCATGACTAACACAAGATCGTAATGGTCGATCATGCTTTCCAGCCGTTCCAACACAGCATCCTGTACCTGCTGAGACGGAGGTTGAGCATCGATGTAATTGACGGCAAAGAGCTTACTGAGTTCCTTCCCTTCGCTGAGCGGTTCCACAAAACGCTGCTTCACGATCGTTGTAAATCCCGACGCTCTGATCAGCTCGTCTCCATCGGGATGGATGTACCGCCCCAATTCTTCCTCCACCCAGGATTCCGTGCCGACCAGGCTCACCAACTTGACGTGGGGGGTAAATTCCCGAATATGCCGAAACACCGCAAGGGCGCCACCGGCCTGGGTTTCATCGCTTCGGAAGCGCGCCGAAAGTATTCGGTTCTTGGACGTCAATCCCTGGACGGAAACCGTCGAATATCGGTCGAAAATGGCATCGCCCACCACCAGCACTTTCAGCTTCTGAAACCCATCGACGATTTCACGGAAACGGCGCGCAGGATACTCAGCCGCCAATGTCTTGCAGAAATCCCTTATTCCGGTCGAATAAGGCACGAAATGCTGATTTAACAGTTTGGTAGAACTGAACACGACGGACCCGACGTAGCGGACCTCACCACCCAACCGCTCCACAGTCTTGAGATCGTCGTGAATATTTCCGGTTACATCAACCTCCGCGTCCTTGTATTCGAGCCCCTTGCAGTAAATGTTCGGGCAGACGCATTCAATGGCCTCCACGGCTGCGGGATACGGCACGACAATCACGTAATTGACGCACTCCAGCGCCGCTAACCACTTCACTCTCAATAAGTCGTTGAAATACGGACGCCCCGGCCCTTTATTGACGAACTTCTCGCCTGTTATGGTGACAACGAGCACGTCCCCCAGCGCCTTGGCCTCCTCAAAATGGATAATGTGACCAGGATGAATCAGGTCAAAGGTCCCGTGGCACTGAACAATCTTCTTCCCCTGTGCCCGCAACGAACCGATTACAGAGGGGGCTTCGTCATACGGGAGAAGTTTATTGGATATCGTCATGGCCTGTGGATGTCGATCGAAGGTTGTCTATTCAGTTCATCCAAATTGTTCTAAGACAGGGTCGAAGTGTTTCAAAACGAAGGCTGGAATGCAAATTCCAATGCAAATTCCAAAATCTGTCTGTCGGAAATCAGAAAATGCACGCGTTCGCAATTCGATGGCGCGACAGCGCCATAGGCGACTTCTCCGCAACAAGCAAAAGATACTCACCTTGGAACCGAATCGAGCCCTGGAGAAAAAGCAATTTTCTTAATCAGCATCCCGCCAGCCTTACCGCCTGAGCGTTTAATCGCTACAAGGTTTTCACCCATATTTAGGGATAGCCGTATCTTCTGCTGAATGATCTGGTTGGGAGGGAATTCCAGATCCGCTTGCCCGATCCTTAACCTTGATGGGACGCCAACCGAAACCGCCTCGATATCGGCTACCACATCGCTTGAGTCCGGGTTGATTCGATAGACTTTTACGGTTACAGTATCTGATGTCATCAGTCTCCACAACCGGTAATCCTGTGTTTGGACCGGACGCCACTCAGGCCCGTAAGTCACAAAGGCTGCTTTACCTGCCTTCTTGTTGATATCGATCATATCATCAACCGTATTGTAAAAAATAACTGGCCATCGAACGGTCCCAGGATATTCACCCCAATAACTCTGACCAACTAAGCACAACTGCCCCTGAACTGCGTCACGCAGCTCCTGCCGCCTTCGGAAATACTCCTCAGGCCACTGCCACGGAACCACTTCAGGCCGGTCATACATGTGACCGGCACAATAGAAAACCGCATCGGGATTTTCCTCAAAATATTGGCGTGTGAGTTGGCGAAAATGCGTCTTTTCCTGAATCTCAGGAAGTTCGTTGGGCGCCGTTGAAATCACGACAACATTTGAAGGCGGGTCGGAATTATTGAACTCGCACATGGCCGTGAAGAATCGATCCGTCACCACCGGAGTGCCCTTCGGAAACGTCCTGTCGAGCCAATTGCTGATCATCCGATAGGGGACGACGAAACCATTCACTTTCACAACAAGCATGTCGGCCTGAACCCACAAACCGAAGGCCGCCGCAATAGGAATGAGTCCGCACCATCGCAGTACGCGGGAACGGCACAGCCGGTCCCCGGCGAGCCAGAAGCCATACAATCCGAGAGCGATAAGAATCAAGCACGACGGCCAACTGACGGCAGCCCTGCGCAAACCAAATGGCCATACCCCAGCCCTCAAGGCCAGCACAATCGGCACAATACTGACCAAAAACAAACAAGGCGGCAACAGCCATGCCTTTTTCCAACGTGCCAGGATTGCGGTGGTTACAATTCCGGAAATGACAACCAGACCGCTAAACGCCATACGTCCAGGCGTCCATCCCCAGGCCAATTTAAGGAATTCTGGTCCAATCTGGAGATAGAGCGGCGCCTGACGTGATACTTCGAATATCTTCCTGTAATATCTGGCGCTCTCATTGTCGCCGGTATTGCTTAGCATCCCATTCAGTCCCCAAGACACAAACAACAGGGGAACGCCGGCAACCATATATGTCAATCCTATCGCCACGAGATCGCGCCAGCCTGCCCCACGCTTGAATCGGTTGAAAATCGCACAACCGACGTGAAACAAGGCCACGGAAAAGGCAAACGGCCAAGCGCCATACGTGGAATAGAAAAGCAACACCGTCGCGCCGGCATGTGCAACATGAAACGTCCAGCGTAACTCCCAGCGTTCCCGAACACTGTCCAAAGATTCCAACAAGCACCATACGGCAATCAATGAACCCAACACGGCGGGGGGATAATAGTAAGCCATCCGGCTCATCTGAACGTGCATCGGATTGAGCGCAACAACGCCCATCAGAAGCAGCGCGAATGCCCCCCCCCTAAACCGCCAACCAACCCATAACGCGACGGGAATGGCGGCAATCCCCCATAGAGCGGAGGGAAGAATTACATTAAAACGCGTGGTAGGCAGATGAAACACATCCATCACCAATCTGGTGAAGGCAGCGGGTGCCGGCATTTGCCCGATCATGGGCCCCCCGATTATCTCCGGCCATCGCGTCAACATATCCCAAGGCGTAACCCCGGCGCGCGACCAGTCGTAAAACTGCGCGTCGCCATGCGAACTGGTCGAATCCAGACCCACCAAACGAAAGTAACAGCCCGCAACGAACAGCGCGACAGCAAACCCGCAGAACAGAACCCGCGGTGAAGTCCAGAAGGAAACGTTCTTGTTTTGTCTTAGAGAATTCTCTTTCATTTTCCGCCGTCCTTATCGACCTTGCCAGTTGATCCCACCCGAAAACTCTCGCGGGCGCATCTGCGATTGGGCACTTGGAAACATGTAGGGCCGCCGCTTGTCGGCGTGCCTGAACAAAAACGGCCTTCGACGAGCGAAGGCCCTACGGATCGCAAGATGACCAAAGGATACGCCGAATCGCAGATGCGCCCCAACTCTCGCGACCCCATCGGATGGGCATTGCACAATCATCATTGTTGTGGCAGAGTGATCTGAAATTTGAGCGATGCTATCAGACTGGAAGACGCCTGTAAATGCTGTTGTCGGCAGGAGGTTAGGTATGGAAGTTGAAGCCCGAGGTCGCGACACGATGGATAATTGGACACACCATATTGCCGACTTGCACGATCTTATGACACGTCTTTCGTGTCGGCGAGGCCGTGCACAAAACATCGGCGTCGAGCCGGCGTTCGACCTTTGGCGTCGCCTGACCCTCACGCTTCGTAGACAACGCAGGACGGTCTATCTCGTGGGGAACGGGGCCAGCGCGTCCATGGCCAGCCACATGGCGGCTGACTTGGCGAAAAATGCCCGTTTGCATACGGAGGTCTTCTCGGATCTGTCGCTGATCACGGCCATTTCCAACGATCTGGGGTACGATCAGGTGTTTTCCGAACCGCTGTCACGCCGTGCCCGGTCGGGGGACATGCTCGTGGCCATCAGCAGCTCGGGTCGTTCGCTGAACGTGCTAAAGGCGGTGGATGTGGCCCGTCGGAGTCGGTTGACGATCGTAACACTGTCTGCCATGGATCCGGACAACCCGCTCCGATCCTTGGGGACGCTAAATCTCTATACTCCCGCACTCACTTACGGATGCGCCGAAACCTGTCATGCCGCCGCGCTGCATCACTGGATGGATCTCGTTGATGTCACCGTTAGAGGGGGAACAAAACGGCCTGGGAGGATGCGGCCGTGAGCGAGCGCGTGGTCGTCATTGGCAGTAACTCCTTCTCGGGATCGCATTTCGTCGACCGACTGCTTACCGAGGGGGACGACGTGGTGGGCATCAGCCGGTCGCCAGAGCCGAACCCGGTATTCCTTCCCTACAAGGCCCGATCCACAGGTCGGCTGCGTTTCTTCCAATTGGACCTGAACAAGGACTTGGGTTCCATCATTGAGGTCATCGGGGACTTCAAGCCCGACTACGTCGTCAATTTCGCCGCTCAGGGCATGGTGGCGCAGAGTTGGCAGCGTCCGGAAGATTGGTTCCAGACCAATGTCATGGCCAACGTGAAATTTCACGACCAGTTGCGAAAGTGCGAGTTCCTGAAGAAGTATGTCCACGTGTCCACGCCGGAGGTGTATGGGTCCTGCGAGGGCGTGGTCGCCGAGAGCACCTCCTACAATCCCAGCACCCCGTATTCCGTGTCCCGTGCGGCGGCGGACATGAGTCTGATGAGTTTCTTCCGGGCGTACCGGTTCCCGGTCGTTTTCACCCGATCGGCCAATGTGTACGGAGCCGGGCAGCAGCTCTACCGCATCGTCCCTCGCAGTATCCTGTGTTTTTTGACCGGAAAGAAACTGGCGTTGCATGGGGGCGGACACTCGGTCCGCTCCTTCATCCACATCGGCGATGTGGCTGACGGCACGCTGCGGATCGCCCGCATGGCGCCGGCGGGTGAGATTTACCACCTCTCAACACCGCGCATGATCACCATCCGCGCACTCGTCGAGATGATCGCGACTCGTATCGGCATTCCCTTCGACGATGCTGTCGACATCGTCGATGACCGCCTGGGTAAGGATGCCGCGTACACGTTGGACAGCACGAAAGCCCGTGCGGAATTGGGATGGCGCGACACCATGACGCTCGAGAGGGGCATCGACGAAACCATCGAGTGGGTACGCGACCATCTTGACGTCCTGAAGCAGCAACCGTGGGATTATGTTCACAAACCCTGACTCTTGCCTAGGCAAGTGGTTTAGGGGGCCGCTCCAAAACAATTCAACCGGAGTATTCAGTTGGGAGACTTATCTGCGATCGTGATCTCCGCGTCCAGCGACATTGGGTCGCATATTTGCCGGACATGGCGGCGCCGTGGGTGGACAGTGTGCGGTACGTACCGTACTCCGTCAGCCGCTGTGGATGAACTACGGGCACTCGGGGTCCACCTCGTCGAATGCGATATGCAGTCAGTCGCCTCTGTCCGAGCGGCATGCGCCGAACTCCGCATCCTTTGTTCGCGGTGGGACGCGTTGGTACTTTGCCCCGGCACGTTGCAGCCGGTCGGCTTGTTTGCGGACTGCAATTTCGACGAATGGGAAGAGTCGTTCCGAACTAATCTTGCCGGCCCATTACGCATCGTTCACGAACTGCTCCCTTCGCGGAGGCGTTCGCCCGAGACCGGCCCTTGCGTCCTGTT
>JBAXWO010000130.1:0-6775 GCA_037128375.1 bacterium | reverse complement strand
TTCCCACCAACCGGTATGACGCGCGGGTGGAGGCGATTCTGGCCGCCGGAACGCGACCGGACGAACGGGGGTTCGGGCGCTATACCGGGAGTCCCGGCTTCTATCGCACCGAGGCCCTGATCCTCGGCGCGTTCCGGGATGCCGGCCTTGAGGTACAGACTCAGGAGTTCGAAGTCACGGTTCCCGTGACGGAGTACTGCGAGATTCTCGACGAGACCGGTCGCCCGCTGGAGGGGGTGCAACTCTATCCATTCATGCCGGCCGGCCTGCAGCCCACCGCACTGCCGCCTGAGGGGATCAAGGCCGATCTGGTTGTCACGGAAAACCTCGATGTGAAGTACTTGAGCGGGCATGACCCCTCGAACACCATCGTGCTGACCTATCTGGACTCGGCCTCTGACTGGGTATCGCTGGCGGGCATCGGGGTGCAGGCGGTTATCGTCCGCGAAGACGATCTGGCCAAGCGGTTGCGAGATTCTCCCGACAAGCCCGGGCTCTGGAAGGATTTGGCCTTCAACCGGGAAATCGAATTCCCGCGCTTTGTCGTGCGCGGCCCCCTTGATCAATGGGCTGGCAAAGCGCTCACCGTGCGGTGCAAGGTCACCTGGCAAACGCGCAAGGTCCGCAACATCCTTGGGCGCTTGCGCGGTGCGGACTCCGCCCGGGAAGCCCTGGTTCTTTCCGCGTACTACGACAGCTATTCGCTGGTTCCGGAGCTGGCGCCGGGCGCCGAGCAGTCGCTTTCGTTGGCGGCCCTGCTCGAGTACGCGCACGCCTTGGCCGCCTATCGGGGCCAGTTGAAACGGGACGTTATCTTTGTTGCCACAGCCGCGCACTCCCAGTCCCTCGCCGGCGCCTCCCGGTTGCTGGAAGCCCTTGAGACATACTCCACGAAGCAGCCCGACCACAAGACGCTTGAGCAACGTCGCCTCGAACAGGAAACATTACTTGCTTCTACCCGGCGCGCGCTTGATGTCCTGGCGGAGCTGGCGCGGGCGACGGAATTGCCTCAGGATCAGCGCGCGGCCGCCTTCACGCGGGACCGCTGGTTGAAAGAGGATCGCGGATTCCGGCGCTGGTTTGAAGAGAATTTCACTGTCGTAAGCGGCGAAATCGATCTCGACAACCAGGAGAGCGCGCTGGCAGCCAAACTGGATCACCAGCGGGCCGGGAGCCCCGTGTACCGGGACGGCTTCAATGCCCTGATGCAGGGCGAAGAGGGGGAAAAGGGGCGAAAAGACCCCGCGAATACGCATCCGCTGCTGGCGGTCTACCTGGCGGCGCAGAAGCGGGTGAACCGGTCCGCCAATCTCATGGCGATGCCGCTGTGGAAGCTTGCGGACTATCCTGAGTTTGCAGAGTGGGATTGCGCCGGGAAGGCCGCTGTCCGGTTCAAGGAACTGGGTGCGTATCACGAACAGAAGCTCAAGGAGATTGACGACCTGATTGCGGTCCGCCGCTTGTTTGAGACCTATAAGCATACGCTGACGATCAACTTGGAGTTCTATTCCGGCGGAGAGAAGAAGTTCAAGGAAATGGCGGCGCTCGTGGGGATCAGCGCGCTGGGTGAGATCGTCGAACCCCAGAGTTACGAACTGGCGAAGGCGCTTACGGAAAAGATTCCCCTCGCGGACGGCAAGCCGGCCTGGAAGGCCACGTCGTGGGGCAGGCGCGATGCGGACGGCGGCGGGCGCTGGGAGCCGGGTGTTTCGGCAACGCATCCGGAGCTGGAATCCGAGGTTTGGCATTGCGCGGGGCGGCAGGCATTCACGGTGGTGAACCGGGAGTTCTTCCCTCCGAAGGTCTCGACGCCGGAGGATACGCTCGATGGAGTATCCCTGGATGTCCTGCACGAGCACGTGCCGGCCGTGGGGCGGGCGCTGCTGGCGATTGCCTTTGGCCGGGTTCCCTTCAAGACGATTGAAGCGTCCAGTGACCGGGTTTGCGCCATTCGGGGGACCGTATACACCTCGGCGGGTTCCGCCTCGCTAGTGCCGACGCATCCCGTTACAGTTCGCACGTTTGTTCATCCGTACCGTGAGGGCTTGCGTGACACGTTGCCCCTGGACACGCGGGGTGTTCTCCTCGAACCGGTCGTGGCGGCAAATCCTTATGGCGCCTACGAACGAGCGATGGTGCTCGGCATGCAACGGTCCACCGCCTTCAACGTGAATGCCGCCCGGTTCGACCAGGAGGGGCGGATTGTCTACTTCAAGGATGGGTCCTCCGCCAGCCAGCTCATCTATCGTAACGAGGGGCTTTCGGGCGCCGAGGTGATCGCGGGTGGCTCGCGGCCGCCCAAGGCGGCCAATGTGGTTGTGTTCCGCTGCGCGCCGGTGGCGCTCTATGACCGCGGGAATCCCCGCACACTCAAGTCCTTCCATGATGCCACCTATTTGGACAGAATGGGGTTATCCGGCCCCTTGCGATCGTATCGCAGCAAGTACACGGACTTCCTGCCGGTGGATTTCCGGTTTTATGTCGGGTACATGGATGGTGCCCTGGGCAACAAGGAGATTACGGAATACCGGGCATTCATGCTGAATGTGGATCCGAACGTGACGACGAATGCAGCGGACGAGTCCGAGCTGTTCGGCCGGGGTTACCTTGCCAACACTACGCCGAACCTGACGTTCCCGCACATCGATGCGGCCGCCTCCATGTTGCGTACCGCCGACAAGCGGCTTGCGCTGCAGCAGCGCTACGGCATGGCGGACGAGCAGATGCTTGCCTTCCACGAAAGGGGCAAGGAGTGGCTCGCCGATGCCAGGTCCAAGCTGGCCGCCAGGGAACCCGCGAAGGCCATGGTCTCCGCCGGCACGAGCCTGGCGTATGCGATCAACAACCATCCGGTCATCCGCAACCGGATTTCCCAGGCGGTGGTCGGAATTCTCTGGTATCTCGCGCTCCTGGTTCCGTTCGTCTTCTTTGCGGAGAAGCTGATCTTCGGATTCGCCGATATCCGTCGGCAACTGCTCGCCAGTGGCATCATCTTCCTTCTCGTCTTCGTTCTGCTGCGCCTGTTCCATCCTGCCTTCCAGATGGTGCGGTCCTCCCTCGTGATCCTGCTGGGTTTCATCATCTTCCTGCTGACGCTCATGGTCACCATGATGGTGGGCGGCAAGTTCAGGCAGAACATCAAGGATCTGCGCAGCAAGGAGGGGCGGGTCGAGGGCGCGGATATCAACCGCGCCGGCGTGGTGGGGACGGCTTTCATGCTCGGGCTGAACAACATGCGCCGGCGCAAGGTCCGCACCGGACTGACCTGCGTGACCCTCATCCTGATCACCTTTGTGATGATCTGCTTCACGTCGGTCTCGACCGATCTCAAGAACGTCGAGTATCCCACGGGCCGGGCCGAGTGGAATGGCATCATGCTGCGGAACCAGAACTTCGTGGCGCTGGATCCCACCGAGGTGGCCAATCTCCAGCGCATCTACGGCAGCCGGTATCCCGTGACCGTCTGGAGCTGGCTTGTCACCAAGATTACGGTGAATACCGTGGGCTCCGCCATCGCGAATCCCGAGTTCCAGATTGACCGTGAATTCAAGGTGGCGGACATCACCAGCGCCAAGCGCGTGGTCTTGAATGGCTGTGTCGCCATGGAGTGGAACGAACCGCTGTTCAGCGGGATTGACCGCTGCCTGGTAACGACCAACGGGTGGTTCCCCGCGCCGCCCCGGACGCGTGCGGAGCGGCTGGACGCCGTGCTGAAGGGCCAAAAGGAGAAGAACTACATCATGCTGCCGGAAACGGCCGCGGCGGAACTCGGACTGTCGCCGGCGGATGTGGACGGCGGCGGCACGAATCGGCCGGTTGTCAAGATACGCGGCATGGAGTTCGAGGTGCTGGGCATCCTGAACACGGAGAAGATGAGCCGGATGCTTGGCCTCGATGGGCGTTCGATCCTGCCCTATGACCTGAACAGCGTGCAATCCATGGGCAGCAAGGGCACCGACATGGTGATCCCGGAAGACGCCGCGCGCCTGAACCCGCGGCAGGTGATGATTGTCAACCGCATGCCGCCCTCGTGGGGCGAGTTGGACAAGAAGATGGCCTGCCTGATCCTGTTCCCGAAGACGCCGTACAGCCTCGATGCCACGTCCCGGGAGCAGCCGCCGGTGGAATATAGGGAACAGCGTCGCACCGTGCTGGAGTACCTGGAGCGGATTGGCGAGCCGGGGTTCTATGCGATTGACGGCGTTTCGTATTACGGTTCTCGCCAGCGCGCCAAGTCGTTTGCCGGGCTGCTGGAACTGCTGGTGCCGATCCTGATCGCGGCGCTAACGGTGTTTAACACCATGCGCGGCTCGGTGTACGAACGAAAAGACGAGATCTATGTGTACAACGCTGTCGGCGTGGCTCCGAATCACGTGTTCTTCATCTTTATGGCGGAGGCCTGCGTCTACGCCGTGGTGGGCGCGCTCATGGGCTATATCCTGAGCCAGGGGACCGGACGGCTGTTGACCGTATTGGGCATGACCGGCGGCCTGAACATGGATTACAGCTCCATCGAAACCATTTACGCCTCCCTGGCGATCATGGCCGCAACGCTCCTCTCCACCGTCCTGCCGGCGCGGGATGCGGCGCGGATGGCCTCACCAGCTGATACCGTCCACTGGACAGTGCCCCAGGCACAGGGCGACGAGATGAAGTTTAACCTGCCCTTCACCTTCACCGCGCACGATCGGATCGCCGTGGTCAGTTACTTCCACCAGTGGCTGGATGCCAACGGCGCGGGCAGTTCCGGCTCGTTCTATTGTTCCCCACCGGAAGCCGGCTTGCGCACCGAGGCCGGCGGACCGTCCGGCTCGGAGACGGTTCCAACCCTCACGACAACCATCTGGCTCAAACCCTATGACCTTGGTGTTTCTCAGCGACTCGAGATATCCCTTCCGACCGATCCGGAAACCGCAGAGTACATTGCCCGCATCACCATCACGCGGCTCAGCGGCCACGTCACCACCTGGGAACGCAGGGTAAAGCCGTTCCTCGGAACCCTGCGCAAGCAATTTCTGAACTGGCGGGTAACGACCGAGGTCGACCGTACGAAGCTGTTTGCCGAGGCCAAACGGTTGCTCCAAGGCGCGGACGGGCATTCGGAGAAGAAGGAAGTCTGATATGGCGGACCGTTCGAACGACAACAAGATTGTTCTGGATCCCGAGCTGGAAATATACCGCTCGGTACTCGAGACGCCCACTGAGTTCAAGAACGGATTCACCTGGGTGGCCGTCGCGGGTGCGTTCTTCTGCGGCCTACTGATGATGCCAGGGTCCATTTACCTGAGCCTGATGACCGGCGGCGGGATTGCGGCGGCCTGGGTTACGCTGATTATCTTCTCGGAAGTCAGCCGACGGGCCATGCGAACGATGAGCCAGCAGGAACTGGTGATCCTGCTGATGGTGGCGGGAGCCATGGCGGGCGGCGGTCCGATAAGCGGGCTGGTCTGGCGCGCGTTCTTCATTCAAAGTGACGCGGTCCGCGACATCGGGCTGCTTGGTAAGTTCCCCACGTGGTATGCTCCGCCGCTCGGCAGCGAGGCGCTGACTCAGCGGTTGCTCTGGCATCACGACTGGCTGATCCCTATCGGGCTCATCGTCTTCATGACCGTGATCGGCTCCATCAAAAGCTATACCCTCTCCTATTTCTTCTTCCGGCTGACCTCGGACGTGGAGCGTTTGCCCTTCCCGTTTGCCGCGATTGGCGCCCAGGGAACCATGGCGCTATCGGAGTCCGGCGAGCGCAAGACAACGTGGAAATGGCGTATTTTCTCGTTGGGCGCCATCCTGGGACTGGCCTTTGGTTTCATTCAGGTCGGCATTCCGCTGGTCACAGGGGCTATTTTCACAAAGCCGATCATGTTGCTTCCCATCCCATGGTACGACTCTACGACCCTGACGGAGAACCTGCTGCCGGCGACCGCGACGGGGTTGGCTATTGACTTGGGGATCATCATATCGGGGATGGTTGTTCCCTTCTGGGCTGTGATGGGGTCGGCGGCGGCCTTGTTGCTGACGCTGGTGATGAATCCGGTGCTTTACCATTGGGGGGTGTTGACCCGCTGGAAACCCGGCATGGACACCATCTCCACCACCTTTAGCAACTCCATCGATTTCTGGATGAGCTTCTCGCTAGGGGTGGCTGGCGGCATTGCCGTGATCGGCACTTATCAGGCGCTTCGGGACGTGGTTATCAAAGGGCGTGAGATGCGACGCCGGAACGCGGCGGAGGCCAACCGCTCAAAGAAACGGGAGAACATCTGGGAGACGCCGCCGGGGCGCGGCGACTTCTCGGTCAAGATTGCGCTGGGGCTTTACGCGATTTGCGCGGCGATCGTGGTATGGGTCTGTCACCTGCTGGTGCCGCAGTTCCCGATGATATTCCTGATCTTCTTCACGTTTATCTACACGCCGCTGATCTCCTATATCAACGCGCGGCTGGTCGGCATCTGCGGCCAGAGCGTGAGCATTCCGTTCCTGAGCGAGGCCGCCTACATCCTCTCGGGCTGCAAGGGCGTGGAAATATGGCTGGCGCCTATCCCCATTGACAACCTCGGCGGTCAGGCGCAGTCCTTCCGAACCAATGAACTGACCGGCACGAATTTCTGGTCCTACGTCAAGGCGACCTGCCTGATCGTTCCGCTCAGCTTCATTCTCAGCTTCATCTTCTGGGCCTTCATCTGGAAATCGGGCGCCATTCCGTCCGACCTGTTCCCCTACGCTCAGAAGATGTGGGAACTCAATGCGAAAAACACCGTGTTAATCTATTCCGCCA
>JBAXWO010000013.1:0-17129 GCA_037128375.1 bacterium | reverse complement strand
ATAGTTCGCGATGTATTCTACCCCCGGTTGTTTCGAACAGGGGCGCTTCTTCTGTTGACTGAAACGGGAAACCCACCAACACTACGGGGACTTTCCGCATTGGCTCCCATTGGGCTAGATTCGGGCCGGTGTTCTCGGCTTCCGAACGTTGTTGTTGACTATGCCGAGCGAGGCCGGCTGATTCTCGTGGAAATAGCAGAGTGCAACGGGCCGATCGATTCTGACCGTCGGAGAGAACTGCATGCGTCGTTTGCCTCAATCAAACGGGACCTTGTTTTCGTCACGGCATTTGCCGATATGAGGACATTCGCAGGATTTCAGAGCGCGCTCGCGTGGGGCACAAGCGCCTGGATTGCGGAGGCCCCGGACCATTTGGTCGTATTCAATGGTCAGCGCCTAATCGGGCCAGAATCGAACACGGATATTCACACTGTGAGGGCTCGTTGAGTTGTGGTCGCCCGGCAATCGGTACAGCGTCGCCCGAGGATCTCATGCCGCGAACAGTCCGTTGAAATGGCCGGGATAGATCAACGGGGATGCGCCCGCCTCAGGCTGTTGTCGAATTGGCGTGCGCGGAAATCCACAACCCGACCGGTCGAGACCGAGAGACCAAGCCGGTCAAACGTGGCCTCCAGCTGGGTAACTTGATCACGTGCGGCAAGGTGCTGGTTGGAAGTGGGAATGTGGATGAACGCCCCAGTATCGGCAGGGCATGCAGGCGGTCAATGCAATCAGAAAGCCCATGGCAATCTTGCAGTCAGCGTTTTATGGTGTGCAAGATTGCCGAGCCATCATCGAAGAGGTAGTCGCCAAGGCTAACGTTGTGCCTCTCCGGCCCGATCTTCTCGATCCATTGCTTTGGGGTGAGAGTGAAACTGTTCAGCCCTGCCTGAACTCTAATCCCGTCGAATTCGACGGGATTAAAATTGGGGTTGTTGAGCCGTTCCCAAACGCCAAGGAATTCGATCGTATTGCGATTTCGGAGCCAATTGCGAATCAGATCGTCCGTGTGCTCCGCATTTTTGTGGCGGGCAATGTCCGTCAGGGAAATAAAGTCGTCTTTCTTTCGCGTTAGGACCGTAACGGCGGTTCCCTTTACCTCGATTGTCGCCTTACTCGCTTTGCTCATGAAAACCTCAATGCAGCGTCATTGCTACTGGCGTCGGAGCATAGAAGACAGTGCTTTGGGGATCAACATACGTTTTCGGTGTCGCGCAGGCAGCCCGGCCGACATCCGACCGCAAACTGAAGACAAACCGGCAGGAGTACCCGTCAACTTCTCATTGTCGGCCGGCGGCCTTGGCCGGTATACTGGCCGCGTTTCATTTCCTGATCGTTGTCGAACACGTGGCCTCCATGAACAGTAACCCGAATACGACTGTGGCCGTCGGCCTGAGCGGCGGCGTGGATTCCTCCGTCGCCGCGCACCTCCTGCAACGCGAGGGCTACCGCGTGATCGGCCTCACCATGCAAATCTGGGACGGCACGCTGCCGATCCCGGACGAGGGCCGTTCCGGCTGCTATGGACCCGGCGAGGCGCGCGATATCGAGGCGGCCCGGACCCTGGCACTGCGCCTGGGCATCCCGCACCACGTCATCTCGCTGGCGCCGGAATACACCTCCGAGGTGCTGGGCTACTTCCGCAAGGAATATTCGGCCGGACGCACCCCCAACCCCTGTGTCCGCTGCAACCGCAGCATGAAATTCGGCCTTCTGCTGGAGCGCGCCCGGGCGCAGGGCATCGCCTTTGACCTCTTCGCCACCGGACACTATGCCCGCGTGGAACCGGACCCCATTACCGGCCGCCAGGTTCTGCTGCGGGCGGTGGACCGGGCCAAGGATCAATCCTATTTTCTGTCTCGGTTGTCACAGGATCAATTGCGACAGGTCCGTTTCCCGCTGGGCCGCCTGACCAAACCGGAGGTCAAGGCCATGGCCCGGGAAATCGGGTGGTCTGATGTGGCGGACAAGCAGGAAAGCCAGAATTTCATTGAAAGCAAGCACTACGGCGTGTTGTTTGAGGAACGTGAGCAGACTCCCGGTCCGATTGTGGATACCCAGGGCACCGTCCTGGGCCGGCACCGGGGCATTGTCCACTACACCATCGGCCAGCGCAAGGGGCTCGGACTTGGCGGCACCGCCGATCCGCTCTACGTGGTGAGAATTGATGCCTGCTCAAACACCGTTGTGGTGGGGCCGCATAACGAACTCTTCCTGAGCCGTCTGACGGCGGCCGACTTGAACTGGATCGCCCTGCCCGCCGGTCCCCGCACGCCCCTCGTCATCCAGGCAAAGATCCGCCAGCAACACCAGGAAGCGGAAGCCCGCCTATGCCTGCTGCCGGAAAAAGACGGCTCGGCGGAGGTTGTTTTCGCGGAACCGCAGATGGCTGTCACCCCGGGCCAGACGGTGGTGTTCTACGATCAGGACCGCGTGCTCGGCAGCGGGATTATCGAAGATACGAACAGCAGTAGTCCGTGAGGGTCTTTACCCGCAGGCCGAACTTGGCCTTCGCCGGAACCTCGAACGACTCCCCGCCTTTGACCGGCCGCCATTCACAGGACCCCGGCAACAGGAGGTCCAATTCACCCGCGAGGATCTCCATCATCTCCCGGACATCCGTGCCGAACTCATAGTCACCCGGCAGCATGACACCCAGGGTCTTTTTTGAGCCATCCGCAAAAAGCACGGTGCGGCTGGTGACTTTTCCGTCAAAATATACATTGGCCTTCTTGATGACCGTCACATTCCTGAATTCCGCCATATTCCTTGTCCTTTCGCGCCGGAGCCCGTCAGATCGACTGGCAACTCTTGATAATGAAACCGCCGGATTTCTCGTCACGGTCCATGGTCAGGATCCCCTTGGCCTCCGCTTCTTCCAGTAACTGTCCGAACGACCTGAATCCGTAGTAGGACTCACTGAAACCGGGCTTTCGCCGCTTCAAGGTCTGCTTGATCATCGAACCCCAGATCGTCTCGCCTTCGCCACGTTCCGCCACCAGCGCCTCGTAGGTGGACACAATCAGATCCCACGCCTCCTGTTTCTTGTCGCCCGTGGGCCCGGCCGCCACGGCAGCCGCGGTGGGCTCAGCGGTTCCGGCCGGTTTGGCCGCCTCGCCCCGCACGGGCTTGCGGCTTGCCGCCCGGGCCGGCTGCGCCCGGGGAGGCAGCACCCGGGGAGGCTGGCTGCGCACGAGATCATCGTAGTAA
The DNA here is from genome assembly GCA_037128375.1 of bacterium. Lineage (GTDB taxonomy): Bacteria > Verrucomicrobiota > Kiritimatiellia > CAIKKV01 > CAITUY01 > CAMBRF01. The sequence continues at coordinate 13,919 of JBAXWO010000013.1, read as the reverse complement.
ATAAACTCGTCGCAGTTGGCGATCAGCAACTCCGATGACGAATTCTTCACCCCCACGCCGATCACGATCTTGTCGTTCTCCCGCAGCTTGCTGACCAGCGGGGAGAAATCGGAATCGCCGCTGATGATCACAAAGGTATCGACATGGGCCTTCGTGTAGCAGAGGTCCAGGGCATCGACCACCATGCGGATATCCGCCGAATTTTTCCCCGACTGCCGCACATGCGGGATCTCGATCAGTTCGAAGGCGGCCTCGTGCATGGTGGACTTGAAATCCTTGTAACGCCCCCAGTCGCAGTAGGCTTTCTTGACCACAATGTTGCCCTTGAGCAACAGCCGTTCAACAACCTTCTTGATATCGAACTGGGCGTAGTTCGCATCCCGCACACCCAGGGCGACGTTCTCGAAGTCGCAGAATACCGCCATGCTTTTGGTCTCAATCTGTTGGGTCATTGTTTCCCTCTTCCCGGTTATCGACGGACGCGGCCCGAACCCGAGCCCTTCATCAGCGCCACCACTTCGTCTTCCGACACGCAGTTGATATCACCCTGGACCGAGTGCTTGAGACAGCTTGCCGCCACGGCGAACCGCAACGCCATCTCCGGCTCACGATAGGTCTCTCCGCTCAACGCGAAGATCAAGCCGGCACAGAACGAATCGCCGCCGCCCACCCGGTCCACGATATCCCGGATTTCGTAGGGCTTGTAGTTCCCCTGCGCATCACGCGGGGCGAGGTGCATGGTCTTCTTCGGGACATCATAAAGCATGGCGCCCCAGTTATTGTGGTCGGCGCTGTAGCTTTCCCGGAGCGTGATCGCCACTTTCTTGAGAGTCGGGAATCGGGACACCAGTTTCTCCGCCACCTGCAAATAGGCTTGCGCATTGATCTGTCCGGCCTCGACCGATGTCCCCTCCGCCTCAATGCCGAAAACATCCTTGGCATCCTCCTCGTTCCCGACGGCCACATCCACAAACGGCAGCAGGGCGGACATGCACTCTCCGGCCAGCGTGGTCGCCGGCGTGCCCGGCCGCCACTGCCACAGTTTCTTCCGGAAGTTGAGATCGCATGAAACGGTCACCCCCTTCTGTCGGGCCAGTTTGGCCAGCGTCAGGGTGGACTGGAAGGCGGCTTCGCTCAGCGCCGGCGTGATGCCCGTCAGGTGGACCCATTTGACGCCCTCCAGCGCCTGCTCGAACTTGTACTCCTCGGGCGACGTCAGCGAGATGCTCGAGTAATCGCGGTCATACACCACCACCGAACTGCGCTGGTTGGCGCCGGTTTCGAGAAAATAGAGGCCGACGCGCCCCTTCTTGGTCACCAGGATTTTCGACGTATCCACGCCCATTGCGCGCAGCGCGGCGATCACGCACTCACCGATCGCATTCCGGGGCAGCGCCGTCACAAACCGGGCAGGCGCGCCGAGCATCGCCAGTGAGGCCGCCACATTGGCCTCGCCCCCGCCGAACATCGCCTCGAGCGTTCCCGGCAGGCTCTGCCGAAACCGCAGCCGTGCCGGAGTGGCACACCTCATCATGATCTCACCGAAGCACAGTATCATCGCACTCTCCCATCCCTTCGTCGGATTCGCCCCGCCTTCCGCCATCACGCCTTGGATACCGCCGCCGCCACCTGCAACGCTTCGCGGCTCAAGGTCTCGATCTTGCCCCACTCTTTGGCGGCGATGAGTTTCTTGTCCACCATCCAGGATCCCCCGATGGCCGCCACCGCCGGCAAGGCCAGGTATTGGCCCATATTGGCGGTGTTGATGCCGCCCAGGGGCACAAACCTGACCCCGGTATGCGCATAGGGGCCCCAGAAAGCCTGGAGCATCTTCGCGCCGCCCGCCAGTTCCGCCGGGAAAAACTTCAGCAGTTTGCAGCCCAGGGCCATGGCTTTTTCGACCTCCGAGGGCGTCATCACGCCCGGAATCATGGGCAGCTTAAGTGCCCGGGCCTTTTCGATCACCTTCTCGTTCAAACCCGGCGAGACGCCAAACAGGGCGCCGGCGGCTACCGCCTGCTCCACCTGTTCCGACGTCAGCAGGGTCCCGGCCCCGATCAGGACTTGCGGGAAGACGCGCCGGATCTCTTTGACGGCCAGCGGAGCCGCCGCCGTGCGGAAAGTAATTTCCATCACATCCTGGCCGGCCCTCATCAGCGCCTCCACCAGCGGCGTCGCCGCAGCCAGATCATCCAGCACCACCACGGGCACCACCCGCTTTTTCAAAATCCTGTCCATACATGCTCCACTTGATTACAAGGTTTCGGATTCAGGAGAGCTAGCGTACACCGACCGGGGGCGGCATTCAAGCAGGCGGTTGGGGTTAACCCACATCCTCGGCTAAGAGGCATCCATCAGCATGGGGACCTCACGCGACTTCTCCATTCACGCGGCGTGGTCTGCAAGGGCCGTCGCCGTGCTGTCGGAACGTCGTTGGCCACAGTTGTGGGCGACGACTCACGGCTTGTGCTGGGCAGCGGGGTTTCGTAGCATTCCCGCCCGTTAGCTTGGCGTCAACGCGGCCCGACCCCGGACCTATGACACGATGAAACCGCACAAAGTCCAGTTCGACAATCTGATCGCGCCCGGGCCGCCCCTGAAGGATGTGGTCGGAACGTATCCCGGCATCGGCGTGATGTCGGAACTCGTCGACGGCGTGGATGAGGTGGTGGATTTCAAGGGGCGGCTCGTCCGGCCGAAACCCAACGGCGTGTCGACGCTCGACCTGGGCACCCAATTCGCCCCCGAGGGGGCGTGCCTCCCGTTCAAGTTGATCATGGGCAACGTCATGGAGTCCCTGAACCGGGGCGCCAATACGGTGGGCATGATCACGGAGAACGGTCCCTGCCGGCTGGGGTTCTACAGCTTGGGGATGCGGCTGATCTTCAGCGACCTGGGCCTGGGAAACGGGTGGCTGGAATTCGACAATGCCAGTGTCAGCCGGGGTTACATCAAGTATTTCAAGGATGCGTACCGGGAGACCCACGGGAAGCGACTCAGCGTCTGGAAGGTTGGCCAGGGCTTTTTGGTCGGCTTCAGCCGCATCACCGCCGTGGAGAAACTCCAGGAGGAGCGTAACCGCCTGCTGGCCTACGAGCGGGAGGCGGGCAGCATCAAGGCGGCTTACGAGGAAGGGCTGGCGCTGATTCGCGCCGTGCGTTCCCCGCTGGCCATGCGGGGAGCCGTCCGGAAAGCGATGCAGAAACTGCACGCCGTGCCGATCGACCGGTCGCGGGATACGGTCCGCGTGGCCATCACCGGCGAGGTTTACTGCGTGGTGGATCCCTTCGCCAATTCCGACGTGGAGATGCGCCTGGCGCGCCTGGGCGCGGAGCCGCTGCGCGTTATCTGGCAGGTGAACTATCTCCGCCATAAACTGCACCTGGACCATTTCAGGAAGATCAGCCACGGCCGGGCGGTGCGCGCGGCGAAGCAATATATGGGGGAAGATATCGGCGGCGACTGCAACTCCAACATCGGCCATGCCATCCTCGCCCACCAGCGGGGCGATGATGGCATGGTCCACGTGAAGCCGTTCGGCTGCATGCTGGAATTCGTCTCCGAAAACCTGCTGCAGAAGGTTGAGGAGGATCTCGATTTCCCCATTCTCAGCCTCACGCTGGACGATCTGTCCGGCGAGGAGCGCATCAATGTCCGGCTTCAGGCTTTTGTGGACAACCTGTTCCGCCGGAAACACAATCGCAGGAAGGAAGGGCGCTGATATGCCGCGTCGCCTGGGCATCCTGCGAAGCCTACTCTACTACCCCTTTTATCCTTTCTGGCACGCCTTCTTTGAGGATCTCGGGTTCTCCATCGTCGTGTCACCGCCCCTGTCGAAGGAGGATTTCGACCAGCGCCACCGCCATTTCGTGGGCGACATCTGTCTTCCGATCGAATCGGCGTTCTACCACGTCGAGGCCATCAAGGACCGTGTGGACCTTCTCTTTCTTCCCCGCGGCAACCGGATCCATGAGGATACCTATGTTTGCCCCGCCTGCGCGGGCTTTCCCTACGTGGTGCGGCACCGGGTTCCCGCGCTGCCGGACCTGCTGACGATCAACCTGACGCCGTTCCTGCCGCCGGACCGCAGCGACCTGCGGCGACTCCGCGAACTGGGTCATTCCCCGGCGCAGGTAAAATCGGCGTACCGGAAGGCACAGGCCCGCTATCGCGCCTTCGTCGCGTCCCTGTCCAGCCAGCCCCACCTCGATCGGGCGATCGACCGGTTCGTCGCCGCAGGTCCGGCGGCGTGCACACCCCCTACGGCGGCGGCCCAAGGCACGGGCGCGCACATCCTCCTGCTGGGTATGCCCTACGTCCTGGCCGATCCTTTCGTCAACCAGAGCATCCTGTCGACCCTCGAGGGGTTTGGCTGCCGGGTGTCCACCCCCATGATGCGGGCGCCGGACCTGGCCCATCGGGAAGTCGTGATTGAAGGGTACGCGATTTACTGGAACTTCGCGGGCATGAGCGTTGCCGTGTTGGAGGAATTACTGCGCGCGAAGCAGGTGGATGCGGTGGTCTACTGCTCCTCCTTTGCCTGCGGAGTGGACAGCCTCATCACCCCGATCATCCAGTCCGCCTGTCAGCGCTGCTATGATATCCCGCTTTGTATTCTCACGATGGACGAGCATTCGGAGGGCTCGTACCTGACGGTTCGCATGGAAGCCTTTCTGGACTGCGTCAACTCCCGACTGGCCCAGGCCGAACCGATCCTCAACCCCGCTACACAGGATGCCAGCCATGATGGATAAAACGAAGAAGGCCGCCCGGTCCAAGGATGGCCGCCAGAAGTGGAGCCTGGGAGTCGACATCGGATCCGTGACCATCAAGTTCATCCTGTTGGACGAGGCGGGCAAGGTGCGGTACGACTCGTACACCCGCACGGAGGGATCACCGGTCCGCGCGCTCTCCGCCGGCGCGCGCCAGGTGCGGGAGCAACTCCCCGAAGGCACGGAGATCGGCGCCGTGGGCACGACGGGAAGCGGGCGGTTCCTGGCAGGCGCGTTTCTGGGCGCCGATGTCGTGAAAAACGAGATCACCGCCCATGCCGTGGGCACGCTGCACTGGCGATCGGACATCGCCACCATTATCGAGATCGGCGGGCAGGACTCCAAGATTGTCCACCTGCGCGATGGCATGGTCCGGGATTTCGCGATGAACACGGTTTGCGCGGCGGGCACGGGCGCTTTCCTTGACCAGCAGGCCTTTCGCCTGAAAGTCCCCATCGAAGAGTTCGGGCCGTTCGCCCTCACCGCCGCGAGCCCGTTGCGAATCGCGGGCCGCTGCTCGGTGTTCGCGGAATCCGACATGATCCACTACCAGCAGACCGGCCACGAGAAAGCCGATATCTGCATGGGGCTTTGCCAGGCGCTCGTCCGCAACTACCTCAATAACGTGGCGCGCGGCAAAACGATTCGCGGGCCGGTATCGTTTCAGGGCGGCGTCGCCTTCAACCGGGCCATCCTTAAGTGTTTCCAGGACGCGCTGCCCGGGCGGGAGATCGTGACCCCGCCGCATTCGACGGGTTGCGGCGCCATCGGGGCGGCGCTGCTGGCCCGCGAGGCCGTTGGAGAGAGCCAAACCGCCTTCCGCGGCTGGCAGGAGGGGGACTTCCGCATCAGCCAGAGCGCCTGTTCGCATTGCGGCAACCAATGCAAAATCTGCAGCCTGAACGGCGAGCAGGGCGCACTGGCCAAGTGGGGCGGCCGCTGCGACCGGGGCAATGCACTATGAAAAGAATCCTGCTGGTAAAACCTGATTCCGAATTGACGGTGGTGAAGCGGCTGCGGGCCTTTCTGCACCTTGAGCCGCTGGCTCTTGAGCATCTGGCGGGAGCGGTACCGCCAGGGAACGAGGTTCGCATTCTCGACCTGACGGTCGAGCGATGGCCGCTGCGGGCGCTGAAACGGACCGTCCGGCGCTACCGGCCGCACCTGGTCGGCATGACGGCCTACAGCAACCAGCGCGACCGGGCCGCCGAGTGTATCCGCATCATCCGGGAAGCGGCACCTGAGACCTTCATCGTGCTGGGCGGACACCACGCCACCATCATGCCGCACGATTGCCGGATTCCGCATCTCGACGCCCTCGTGCGCGGCGAAGGCTGTGCAACGTTCAGGAAGATGATCGAGACGCTGGACGCCGGCCGGGCCGCGGTTCTGGCGATCCCCCATGTCTATGCGCCGGACGCCAAGGCGTTCGGGGAGATCCCGCCGTATCCCGGAATCGATACTCTGCCGCTGCCCCGGCGCGATCTCGTGAACGCGAAGGACTATTTTTGCGCCTGGAGCGCCCCGAACAAGGCCGCCGACGCGACCATCCTGCCAAGGGTGGCCAGCATGCGAACGTCTTTCGGCTGCGCCTATGACTGCAGCTTCTGCATCGTGCCGCAACTCTGCGGCCGGAAGTATTTCCCGAGGAATATCGACAGCATTGTCGATGAACTCGAATCGCTGCCCACCGACTACGTCTATTTCGTCGATGACGAGACGTTCCTGTCGCCCAGCCATATGTGGGCGCTGGGCCGTAAAATCAAGGAACGCGGCGTCAGGAAACATTACGTTTCCTGGGCCCGAAGCAATACCGTCACCACGAACCCGGACCTGTTCAAATTCTGGCATGAAATCGGTCTCGATATCGTCTACGTGGGCCTGGAAAGCATCCATGACGTCACGCTGAAGAATCTGAACAAGAAGGCGACCCTCGCGCAGAATGAGGAGGCCATCCGGATTCTGGACGCGTGCGGGATCACGCTCCACCCGGCCTTCATGGTCATGCCGGAGTTCACCGCCGAGGATTTTCAGGCCCTCAATGCCTACGTTCAGTCCATGCCGCCGGTGGAGGCCACGTTCACGGTTTATTCCCCGTCACCGGGCACCGAGGACTGGAAGAAACACGCCAACGACTTCATCTGCGACCCGATCAAGTTCTACGACTGCATGCACACGATTTTGCCGACCCGCCTGCCGCTGAAGGAGTTCTACCGGCACTTCGCGGGGCTCACGGTGGGCGCCATGGGCCGGAACCCCGTCCGGGTGAACCGGACCAAGGTCAAGGTCCGTGAAATTGTGAAGATGCTGTGGATGACGGGCCGCTACATCCGGGCCCAGCGCAACCTGTGGCGCGACTACGCCTGAAAGACGGCCTTCGACCCAGGTGGACGCCGGTGTCCCTACCGGCGTCAGACCGCGCTAGGGACAGCGCGGTCCACCATGCGGAAGGCGTTCGCCGGGACGTCGAACGCCACCTCCCCCTCACCCTTCAAAGCCCACGGCCTTGAGAAAGGCCCGCGCGATGACCGCATGGCCGATATGATTCGGGTGGATCCGATCCCAGGCCAGGGCCATGGGGTGCATGTGGTGCAGAACCGTGTCGAAGGCGGCCTGCGTGTCGACGAAGATCGCCCGGCGCTTCGCCGCGATCTTTTTTACAATGGCGCCGTATCGATCCATCTGCTGGCGCATGGCGTCGGCGCGGTTTGGCTCAATGATGTAGGGCGTCATCAACACCACGTTCGGAATGCTGCGCCGTGCGCGGCCAACAAGTTGATCCAGCGTCTCCTCGTATTCGGCCGGCAGGACGTGAATCTCCGGCTGCCGGGGCAGGTCGAACTGCCGCCAGACGTCGTTGATGCCGATCATGATGGATAGCCAGTCCGGCTTCGGGTCCAACGCGTCGCGCTTCCAGCGCTCCTTGAGCTCGCGCACCCTGTTTCCGCTATTCCCCATGTTGACCACACGAATGCCGAGGTCAGGGTAGGCGGCGCTCAGGTTCGCGTCGATTTGAGCCACATAGCCTTTCCCTATGGCCTCATAAAGACCCTCACCCACCGGCTGGGCGCGGCCGCAATCCGTAATCGAGTCCCCGATCATGAGCAGTTTCTGTCCCTTGGCGATCTTCACAGTATCTCCTTTGCCACTCGGTTGTCCTGTTTCCCCAGCCTGTCCAGTATCCGGAGTATTCCGTTACGTGCTTGGTGCAGGCATTTCCGAGCTGGGAAAATACCGGCTTGGGAGGGCGCTGCCAAGCGCCAAACTCGCGCCCCCCGCCCAGAAATGTCCTTTACGCGTTGACACGCTCAAGCGGCTTAGACTACTTTCCTGCTGTCGTCCGAAAGGCGCCCGATGGCGCGTCGGATCTGGCCCGGCTTGAGGGGGTTTATTCCTTGGGAATCGCATACTTCGACCATGAATAAAGAGATTGCACTGATCACGGGCGCCAGTCGGGGAATCGGGCGGGCCGTTGCCGTATCCCTGGGGAGCCGGGGTTGGCATGTCATCGTCAATTTCCTGAGCCGCAGGGACGCGGCGGAGGAAACGCTCAAGCAGGTTACGGAGGCGGGCGGCACGGGCGAACTCCTTCCCTTTGACGTCGCCAACTACGCGGCGTGCGAGACAGCCGTGCAGCAATGCATCGCCACCCACGGCCACATCGACGTCCTGATCAACAATGCCGGCATCCGCAAGGATGAGCTGCTGGTCTGGACGGATCCGGAGTCCTGGCGGGCCGTTATCGACACCGATCTGACCAGTTTCTACAACGTCACGCGCCCGGTGGTCAAAGAGATGCTGCTCAAGCGCAAGGGCAGGATCGTGACCGTGTCGTCCACCTCCGGTCGTACCGGCCTGCCGGGGCAGGTGAGCTACTCCGCCGCCAAGGCCGGGCTGATCGGAGCCACCAAGGCGCTGGCCAAGGAAGTGGCCAAGCGCCACGTCACGGTCAATGCGGTTTGCCCGGGATTCATCGATACGGAAATGATCGGCAGCATGGACCATGAGGCGCTGTTGCGAACCATCCCCCTGGGAAGATTGGGCACGGCGCACGAGGTGGGCGAGACCGTCGCCTTCCTGTGCGGCGAGGCGGCGGCCTACATTACCGGGTCGGTCATCGATATTAACGGCGGCATTTACACCTAACACGGGGGCCTAACGTATGAGACGAGAGGAAATCGTCGAAAGAGTCAACAAGGCGATCCTGGCTGACTTCGATGTCGAAGAGGACGTCATGCAGCCCGAGGCGAAACTCGGCGACGACCTGGGCCTGGACAGCCTGGATGGCATCGACCTGGTGGTGGCCATCGAGAAGGAGTTCAAGGAAAGCCGCGTTACGATTGCCGAAGGGGCGGTCCGCAAGCTTCGCACCCTCAAGGACATCTACGACTACGTCGAGACACACGTGGCGGCCAACCCGTAGCCCGATCCTCCATGACAACGCAGGCGGAAATTGAGCAGCGAATACTTGATTTCATTCGCAGGGAGATTCTCCGCAATCAACCCGGCCTCAACCTCGATACCGATCTGCTTGCCGCCGGGTTCGACTCCCTGTCCCTGGTGTCATTTCTCCTGTTTGTGGAGCGCGAGTTCGGGGTCTGGATACCGGAAAGGGAAATCACGGCCGATATCCTGGCCAATATCCGGAGCCTCGCCGCACACGTTCTGAAGCGGGTTTCATGAACGGGACGGTCACCATGAACGGCACCGACTACATGATGTCGGTGTTCGATCGCCATCTCCGGGGCCTGGGGTATTCGGGAAACCTCTCGCACCTGATCCTGACGGTACCACTGGCACCCGATACCACGGCCCTCTGCCAGAAACTCAGCGCCGCCGCCGAAACCTTCCCCATGCTCTCGGCGCGGCAGAGGCGGGGATTCTTTTCCCTGCTGCCGTATTGGCGACTGCCCGCAAAGGGCGTCTCAACCCCGCCGTCCGTTCAGACGCTCAGGATTGAGCCCACGAGTGGCGCAACCTTCGACACCCTGCGCACCCGGGTCTTGAATGAGCCGCTCGCGGTTGAACAGGGGGAACTCGTTCGCTTCACCGTGATCGCGGGAGCGGACCGGGCAGACGTCATCATGACCTGGGCGCACGCCTTGATGGATGCCCGTGGCGCCGAGACCTTTCTGGCCTGGATCGGAGGGGAGTCGCCTGCCCCCGAAAAGACCCTGACGCGACGGGTCTTTCGCCGCGAAGGCGTCTGGAGCGACATGCGCCAGGCGTGGAAGGCGCTGCGATGGCTGGATCGCATCGGCACGCCGCCGCCCCTCTCCCTCTACACGGTCCGGTCGGCCCGCGCAAAACCCGGACAGACCGCACGGATCCTGTCGTTCTCCGCGGCGGAAACCGCCCAAATCCGGAAGCATAGTGCCGACTTGGGCGGCTTCCTCGGCGAGACGAATTACTATCTGGCGTCAACGATCGTCGAGCTCAACGCCCTCGGCGGCCGGTGCGGCATTCCGGCGGAAAGCTTCATCGTCAACCTCCCCTCCAATGCCCGTGACAAGGGCAGCAACGAGCCGGTCTTCTCCAATTTCTCCTCGTTCATCACCCACTACCTGCGGAAGGAGCAGGCGTCGGATATGGCCTCCGCCGTCCAGGCCCTGCAGCATCAGGCCCGTGAATCCCTGGGCCTGAAACTGGGCGTCGCCTTCGACTGTTTCGGGTCACTTGTGCGGCGGGTTCCTCCGAAGCCGTACTGGGACCGGATGAAGATCGCGATGAACAACGAGATCGGCTGCATGTTCTTCGCCAACACCGGCAGCGCGCACCCCGGGCTCGAACGGTTTCTGGGGCAGGAGGTCCTCGCCCTGCATCATGCGACCAGTGTCACCTGCCCGCCGGGGTTGGGGGTGTTCTTCCACACCTTCAAGTCAAAGCTCTGCTGCACCCTCGTCCTGATTGAGGGATTGCTGGATGCGGACGAAGAGGCCGCCTTCGCGGCGAACTTGCGCGGGCGCCTGCTTCAACCGCACGCTGCCGCCGGGGGTGCCCCGTGAAAGTCCTGATCATCGCCAGCAATCAGGCCCGGTTCCCTTACGCGGTGGCGCCCCTGGGGGCCGCCTGCATCAACGGCATGCTCCGGCAGGCGGGTCACGAGTCCCGCTTGCTGGATCTGTGCTTCGAACGCAACGTGCCCGGCGCGATCAGGAAGGCCGTGCGCGGATTCAAGCCGGATGTGGTGGGGCTCTCCATCAGGAATCTCGATAACTGTTCGTTTCATCATCCCCGCGCGTATTGCGACGGCGATCGCGAGATCGTCGACGCCATACGGCAGTCGACCGACGCCACAATTATTGCCGGGGGCAGCGCGGTCGCGGTGGGCGGCATCCGGCTGCTGGAGCATCTGGGCGTGCGGTACGGCATCGCCGGCGAGGGGGAACGCAGCCTGCCAGCCCTGCTCAGGGCGCTGGAAACGGGGGCGGACCCCGGGAGCCTTCCCGGCCTGCTTGAAGTCAAGTCCCCGGGTTGCCACACGGCCATCCCTCCCGCCTTCGACTGCGACCTTGCCCGTCTTCCCATGAACGGCTGCGAGGGGATCGAGTACGGGAAGTACTACAAAACCGGCGGCTTTGTCAGCCTCCAGACGAAACGGGGCTGCTCCTTCAATTGCATCTACTGCAACTACCCCGCCCTGGAAGGCTCGTGCTACCGGCTCCGGCCGCCGGAGCAATGCGTAGACGACATGGAGCGGATCGTGAAAGACCACGGCCGGCGCGATTTCTTCTTTGTCGACAGCGTCTTTAACATCCCCTCGGACCATGCCCTGGCCATCTGCAACGAAATCATCCGGCGCGAGCTCCGGATCCGCTGGATGGCCTACTGCAATCCGATCGGGCTCAACCGCGACATGGCCCGCGTTTTCCGCCGGTCAGGCTGTGCCGGCGTCGAACTGGGGCTCGATGCGGCCACCGAAAAGATGTTGGCCAACATGGGCAAATGTTTTTCCCAGCGGGATATTGCCGCCTCGTTCGAGGCGCTGCACGCCGAGCACCTGCCCTATGCCGTGTTCCTGCTGTTCGGCGGGCCGGGCGAGACGTGGGACGACATCCGGCAGACGCGGGCCTTTTTCGACCGGTGCTGCACGGCCAACGCGGTGTTCGCCTCGCTGGGGATCCGCATCTACGGGAACACCCCGATCCACGCCATCGGCCTGCGCGAGAACAGGATCAGCGCGCAAACGGATCTGCTCGCCCCCACTTACTACGTCTCGGAAGCACTGGGCAGCCGGACGGTCGAGAAACTGGATGAGCTTTCCTGCCAGACGCATACCTGGATCACGCCGACGGACTGGGATTCCCTGGCCATCCGGTTGATCCAACGGGCGGCGGGACGATTCCGCTCGATTCCCGGCTGGAAGGGCGTCGCGGGTTACGGCAAGCACATGAGGAGACGACACGGTGGAAGAGAAACTTGACAGGGCGGTCATCGTGGGCGGAGGCATTGCCGGACTCACCGCCGGAATTCTCCTGGCCAGCCACGGCGTAAAGGTCGTCCTGGTGGAACAGCATTTTGCCCTGGGGGGTTATCTCCAGGGCTTCTCGCGCAAAGGGCTCCACTTTGAAACCGGCCTGCACTATGTGGGAGCCTGCCTGCCGGGTCAGGCCTTTGCCCGGTACCTGACGCTGCTCGGCGTCTACGATGACCTCACTTTCCTGACGGCGCCCCATAACACCGTCGGCCGCGTCATCCTCCCGAACGGCCGTTACGTGGCGGCGCCTCAGGGACTGGACGCCTTCGCGGAGCTCGCCAAATCCGAGTTTCCCAAAGAACGCGAAGGCATCGAGGCCCTCCTCCGCGAGGTGCGGCAATGCCTGCAAGTCACCTCGTGGCTGGATCTGCGCGAGAAGGTGGCGGATATCAGCGCCTATTACACGTATTCAACACTATCCGCCGATGCGGTGATTCGCTCCCATGTTTCCGACCCGGAGTTGATCGCCTTTCTCAGCGCGTTTTGTTTCGGCACGGCCATGCTTCCGACAGAGTGCCCCTTCACCCTCTACACCGTGATGACCCACACCCTGCTGTCCAGTTGCTGCGGCATACAAGGGGGTGGACGCGAATTCGTGGCGATCCTCCGGAAACGCCTGGAGTCCCTCGGCGGGAGAGTCATCCTGGGAAACGGCGCCCGAAGCATTGTGCAGGACGGCAAACGCCTTTCAGCGCTCGTGCTGGAAGACGGCACCACGCTGGACCTCGACGTGTTGATCTCCACCTGCCACCCGAGCGAGACCGTGCGCTTTGTCGGACGGGAACGGTTCTCCTCCTCCTTCCTCGACAATCTCGAGTCCCTGGATATGTCCAACGGCAGTTTCAAGCTCTACCTCGAACTTGAGGCGCCGGTGGCGGCGCTGGGGGCGGATCGCTGGATCCTGTGCGATTCCGAGTGGCCGGGCGGGCTCTATCTGGCGTCGCCGTCGGCACTGGACACGTCGTACGGAAGCCGACATTGCCTGGATATTCTCGCGTGGCAGAACTTTTCCGCCGTCGAACGCTGGCAGGAGTCCAGACGCGGGCGCCGCCCCGCGGACTATGAGACGTTCAAGCAGGAAACGGCGAACCGGCTCCTGGCCCGGGTGGCGCGCGATTTTCCGGAAATCCCGGCGGCCATCAAGCATCGCTACACCTCCACCCCCCTGACGAACCTGGACTACATTCGCAGCGCCCGCGGGGCCGCCATGGGAATCAGGCAGGATATCACCCAGCAGGGGAAGCGTCATATCCGCCCGCGCAACAAGACCCGGAACCTGTTCCTTGCCGGCCAGTCGGTGAGTTTCCCCGGCATCCTCGGCGCGGTCGTGGGCGCCACGGAAGTCTGCGACGGGCTTCTCGGGGCCGAGGTCGACCTGTTCCGCAAGCTCCAGGAATGTCCGTTCCGCCCAGGGCAGACGCCTTGAATTCTATGTCACAAGACCGAGAAAGAGGGGATTTACCACCCGCTTCGCTGGAGTGAAGAAGAGGAAAGACGGAGGCCACAGAGAACCACACCCGCTTTCTCGGATCCCTGCTCAAAAAACGAGTGTTGCACGAATTTATCATAGGGCCTGAGCCTGTACGGAGGCTAGGGATCGGCACCTATGGAGTCCTTGCCCTATGAGAAATTCGTGCAACGTTTTCTCGGGAGGCAGGAAGAGGCAGGGC